>CAMWQV010000078.1 GCA_947176425.1 uncultured Clostridia bacterium | reverse complement strand
GTATGTCCTTCTCTTGCAGCTCCATTTACAGGCTCCTTTCCGTTCAGGGCACCACTACAAAACCCTGCGGCGGCGGCGGAAGCTGGATTGCACCGCCCGGCTTTTCGTCAAGGTTTTTGGAGGACAATTTGATGGAGCTGGACACCCACTGGAAGAATTGCGCCATATCTCCGGCAGAGAGTGTGTTCATCATCAGCACGTTCCCCGTAATCTGCTTGAGGTAGTCGGTCCGTGCGTTGGAACCGGCGGCGCAGGCGATAATATTCGCGATTTTAGCGGTTTTGATATCTGCGATCGAACGGTTAAACGTGTCGGTATCCGTAGGCGCACCGTCCGTCAGAATGAACACCAGAGGACGCCAATCGCCCTTTTGGGTCTCGGTAGACTTCCGAACTTCATTATTTATACAGTCCATCAGCACAGTTAATGCACCGCCCAATGCGGTCGCGCCGCCGGCATGAAGCTCGGGTTCTTTGAACTGCATCAGCTCTGTCAAGGGAGTAATCTGCTGCGCATGACTGTCAAAAGTGATCACAGACAGGTATGCGGTCTCCAGCGCCTGCGGGTCGCCGCGCAGTTCGGAGAGCAGAGCTTTGATGCCCTGCCGTACAGCCTCGATTGGTTCACCCATCATGGAACCGGAACAATCCAGGAGCAGGTAAACTGGTAATCTGCGCGTATAATCAGCCATAATGTAAAACTTCCTTTCAGATTTTGTTTTTTGATTTCTATACAGAACATTGTATCTATTTTAGAATAGCATAACTCTCCCTGTTTTTCAAGTGCTTTCGGTAAATTTGTCTCAGTTCGTCGAGTTTGCCCTAAAAAGGCCATTTCTGGACATATGGTGTCATTACAGGCAGAAAACAGCTGCCGTCCGGAGCATGGTCATGGACGGCAGCTGTTTTTTGTCAGCTCTCCAGCACGTTTGTGCAGAAACGCATCAGAATCGCGGCGACCTGAGCGCGGGTCGCACTGCCCGCCGGTTCCAGACTGCTGTCGATTCCTGTAATCAGTTTCGCTTCCACAGCCCAGGAAAGAGCCTCTTTTGCATAGGGCGATATTTTGTCCGTGTCATCAAACCGCGCCATATCGTTTTTGCCGGATACGTCTACATTTTTATATTGGGCATACCGGTAGAGAATCGCGGCCATCTGTTCACGGGTAATCGGGTTATTGGGCGCAAAGATGCTGTCGCTGTACCCTGTAACAATCCCATACGCCGCGGCCCAAGCCACCGGTGCGGCATAGTATTCGCCGGCTGGTACGTCCGAAAAGGTAAGCGTCCCCGCCGCGGGCGAGCCTTCCAAACGATGAAGGATTGTCACAATCATAGCGCGGGTTGTGGTGGCATTCGGCGCAAATGTATCTTCGCTGGTTCCGTTCATCATCCCGCAGCTCTGTACGAACAGCACCGCGTCAGAGAACCAGTCACCAGGCTTTACGTCTGAAAAGACGCTGATATTTACAGACGGCGTGCTGTCCGGAACAGGCTGGTTTGTGCCGGCAGGCGTATCCGGAGCATCGTCGGCGCCGGGCCGGTTGGCTGTATTGTTGCTGGATGTGCTGGGCCTGCTGTTTTTGGAATCATTGATGACAGAGATCCGTTCAGGGGGGCTGCCGGTGAGGTCACGGTTCAATATTGTGACGTACGCACGGTCCGGAAAAGTCTCCTCCCCGACGGTCTCTTTTGTCCCCAGGTCCAGGGAGCCTAACGTCAAATCAGTCCCGTCATTTAACGCGTCCTTGCTGGTCAGATAGATCGTTACCGATGTTTTCCCGTTCTCTACAGAAACTGTACAGTCGGGAGCATACGCCGCCTTGTCTCTTGCGGTAAAGGTACAATCCGGAAATTTGCCCTCCAGTGTCATTTCCAGCTGCACGCCATAAATGCCGCTGCCGTCCAGGTCTGTCAGTTCCAGAGTGACGCTTCCGGTCCGGCTGGCTTCCCTCCATTCCAGAGACGTCCTGTTTGCCGCGTAAGCTTTCGGCACTGCGCCCAGGCACAGGCATACTGCCAGCAGTATGGTCAGAAATCTCCGCATATCAGTTCTCTCCTTTCTCGGACGCCGCTGTCAGCACAACGGTTGGCAGGTCCGTACCACCGGGACAGTCAATCCACATGGACTGCGCTGTGAGACGCTTGCTGTCCGCACTGTTCGGATCGTCCGTGCGGCAGAGATTCACCCGGATACGGCTGGGCAGCAGATTGGTCATGGAACAGTGGCTGCCGTTTGTCTCCATATCCTGCAGCTCCGCTTCCCGCTGTACGTTGGGAACAAAGAGGAACAGGCCGTCGCTGATATCGCACATATCGCCGAACGCGGGAACTGTGGCAAACAGATAAACGTCGCCGTCAATCGGACGCGTGACAGACTCTGTTTCTGCAATCTCGCCGCTTTCGGACATGACCGTCCCTGTAAACTCGCCTTCTACAATAAAGGTACTGTATGTCGGGTCGCCGCGGAAGCTGCCAATGATAACCAGCGTATCTTTTTTCAGAACATCATCCGCACCGTCTCCATACCGGTAGTCTTCCGACAGCAGTCCCATTGCTGCACTGCCGTCCAAGAAGGCTACGTCGTCGTCTGCATAACTAATCAGCTGTACCGCATTTAGACTGACTGAATCAGGAATCCCCGTAATAGTTACGCTCTTAGCGTCATAGGTCCAGATGCGGGTGTCTGTCTTGTCCGCGTTGGGAATCTTAAAGTATGCCACATAGCTGTTTTCATCGTCAACAGCCTGATTGCTGCCGCTTCCGAAGGTTCCTTCCAGTGCGGTTGCTGTCTGATCGCTTCCATCGCTGCTATAAGCGATATCGACCCGATAGTCACCGGAAGCCGGTATCACGCCGTTCAGCTTCAGGCCGGAAACAGACATCTCTTTTTTCAGTGTGATGACCACGTTTCCGTCACCGCCGCGGGTAATCTCATATTCGTCTGGACTGACCACGCTGTCGTAAGCAATCCGTACTGTACCCGCGTTCACGGAACTGATCTTGTTCCCCTGGGTGTCATAGGCTGTTACAGTATACTCATAAGTCCGGTGGTTTCCGGAACCGATGGTGTCGATATATTTATTTTGACCGGTCATCACAAATGCAATGGATTTCCCGTTCCGGCTGATCTCATAACCCTGTACGCTGCCTTTGATGCCGGAAGCGTCAATGGAGAGAACGATCTCATTGTCTTTGTTTCCCTTTTGGGCCTGGGCCAGCAGCGTACCCGACGCGGGTTCTTTCTTGCTGAGGATATCGCGCCTGCTCTGGTCGGTAAAATACCAGACCGCACGCGTTTCCGCCGGATATGTTTTCAGTTTTTCCGCCACTTCCCCGCTGAGCGTCATGCCCCAGCGGGTGAAAAATTCCGTCAGGTTCTTATTTGCAGTTCCGGAAGCGGTCAGCGCGACTTTCTCATCGTAGCTGAGATTCTGGAACTCCTTTGTGTAGGTCCCAGCCCGCCACGCTTTCGAGAAGCTGTTATAGAATCCCATCGGACTGTCTCCGCCGTCATAGGCCAGATGCAGCTGCCAATACATCCCCAGCTGGACAAAAACGTCGTTGGACGCGCCGGGATACTGCTGTGCCGTCTTGGTGAAAACAGCCGCATATTTCCCGCTCTTTTCCAGCCGTGAAGGAAGCGTGTTCTGTGCGCCGTCATAGGTCTGGACCATCAGGGAATAGATATTGTTGGTGATCTCCGCTTTGCCCAGCATGTCCATATTATGGCCGATTTCATGGGCGATGCCCCAGCCGAAGAGACTGTTGGCGGACGCGTTTTCCGGCAGCTGGCTGATGGGTTTGCCCAGCGCCATGCCGCCGCAGGAACTGTAGCCGATGCCGATATGGTTTCCGGCTGCGTACATGAACGCACCCTGGAACATGGTCATACAGCGGATATTCTGCCGCCGGGCGGATTTCGGATTGTTTTCATAAGTACTGTCAATGCCGTGGGTAGTCTTGCAGATGTGCATGATGTCCTCCCAGGCAAGAATGCTGTTATAGATTGTGTCGATCTTCTCTGTCCGCGTACCGCCCAGCACGTTGTTTACCGCTTTCGCCGGGAGAGACAGCAGCACTTCCGGCGTCACAATTTCCGTCACATTCCGGTGGTCGTTCGTATCGTTAACGATACTGTTTTCTGTAAGATACTCCCCTAACTCATCCACATAAGCGCCAATCGCTTCTTTACGGTTCCCTTCTGTCTGGTCAAACCAGTCAGCCAGGTCCAGCATGGGGATATCCGCGGCGCGGCGGATATGCAGGGAGATTTGTTCCGCGCTGCCGCCGCCGTATGTCACGTACAGACTGCCGCCTTTGTCAACGCCGGACTTGCTGTTCAGGGCGGGGACTTTCAGGATGTTCCGTCCGTTTTGCAGTGTGCCAACCGAGCCTTTCCAGCCGGATATCTCACTGTTGAACTGCGTGGCGTACACCGTGACCGTCTGTCCCGCCGGGATGCCGGACGCGTAAATTGTGATCTCCTGATTCGCGGGGGCCGTCACGCCGAGGGGCTGTAAATCGCTGCCGCTGGAAGTGGTCAGGGAATCCAGTCCGTTCAGAATCACGCTGCTGCCGGTTTTGCCGTTCAGCAGCTCCTCTGCCAGCGCCAGCTCGTCCGCCAGCGCCTGGGGATACACACAGTAAGCCCGTTCCTCACTGTTTTCCAGACGTGTTTTCAGGGTATTGATATTCGCCTGGGTCACGCCTCCCGCCAGTTTGGTATGGAGCGCGTCCGAAAACAGAGCGTCAATATTGCCTTCCAGGTCGTGTTCCGCGTCATACTCCATAAACAGCAGCTCGGACAGACTGACCCGGTTATATGCCGCCTGCTCAACTGCCACACTGATCTGTTTGACATTTTCTGTCTTCCCCATGGGCAGAATTGCGAAGTGGGATTTTGCGGGATTGCCCTGTACCGCGGGCCATGTGTGCATATCGCTGCCATTGCCTGTCGCGCCGTTGTCTACCCCGCCGGTATTGGGGTGCGGTACCAGCTGATGTCCCGCTTTGCTCAAATCTTCCCCGTCATACCAGACCTGTACGCTGTAGGCGCGCAGCCAGGAGGGATACGAACCGTCCAGACGCGGCGCCCAGATGACGTTGGACAGGTCTACAGGCTGCTTGAATGCAACAACTACATGCTCGTTGCTGTACCAGTTTTTGGCAGTCCAGTGGGTTGAGTAGTCGCCGTCTATCACGTTCTGTACAGAAAACGGCTTTGCGATGGTATATTCCCCGGCGTCGTAGTTGCCGGGGTCAACCAGCCTGACGCTTTCGATTTTGGAGCTGTCCAGGATGCCGCTGGTTGGGATTCCTTCGGGCCGCTGATAGGAAACGGTTTGCGGGGTACCCTCCGCGATATCGGAACGCGGTCCTTTCCCGATCTCGTTGCCTGCCAGAACATAAATTGAATAGGTTGTGCCGTTGGTCAGATTGTCAATGACGGTCTGGCTCTGTGTCAGCGGCCCGACTGTCTTCCACGCGCTGCCGCCCTTCTCCTGATAATGCACTTCAAAATAAGCCGCGTTTTTCGCGGGCTTCCACGACACGCGCAAAGCTCCGTCCATCTCGGCGACCTGTACCATATCCGTTTTATCCGGCGCTTTGGACGGCTGCGGCATAGCGGTAATCTGTTCACTGGGTTTTCCTTCCCAATCGCCGTCAACCGGTGTGACCGTGAAAACGTAAGTCTTCAAATTGTCCAGACCCGTTATCCGGGCGTTCGTCACATCTGTAAACACTTTTTTTGTACTGCCGGGACTGCCTTGCAGCCAATAGGTCACTTTATAGCCGGAAACGTTCGGCAGTCTCTCCCAAGTCAGCTCGACCCGTTCGTTCCCTGGCATCGCGCTGAGTCTTTTGACGATGCTGTTAAGAGGCGCGGGGTTTTCCGGCACGATATCCTGCAAAAACCGGATCGTCTCCACTGCCGCATAGCCGCTTTCAGTCTTTTCCACGCGGATTGTGATTTTTTTGACCGCAATCCTGGTACCCAAATCGACCGTAATGATATTGCTGCTGCTGGAGGTACGGCTGATTGCATGTGTATCTTTCGGGACAGACGCGTCAAAAGTAACCGTTGTTTCGTTGCCGTCATCATCCAGAACGGTCACTTCGCCGGAAGAAACGGCGCTGGCCCCCACCGGAGTTTTGATCTCAATCTGTTCCATTTCCACCGGTTCTTTCAGCGTCAGCGGCACCACGACCGGCCCTTTATTTTTATCGGAAAAAGAAACAGTATTTCCGTCATCCAGAAACAGGCTGGACAGTTCAGCGCCGGTATACTGGGTTCCGCAGCCGGACAGGTCTGTTTTTGTTGCCTCCGCATCAACTGCCGGTGCAAGCGCAAACGTTTCCAGCAGCTGTGCGCCGCCTTCCGCTCCGATCAGGCGGTTGATATAGGCCAGGTCCGCAATATCAATCTTTTCGTCGCCGTTGAGGTCGTAGTTCCGGATATCTGTCCTGTTCGTGGAAGCCAGCGCGTTCGCCAGCAGGTCACGGTCTTTTTCATTGACTTTTCCGTCCCCGCTGACATCCCCCAAAGTAAACGTTGCATCCCCTGTCCCCATGATAATATGACGGGCATAGTTTGTTATTTCAACCGTCTCACTGTGGGATACGTACCCGCTGCCGGTCAATCTGACTGTGTAACTCCCCCGCGGCAGGCCGTCAACGGTCAAATCCAGATACCCTGGATAGTCGTACTCGCTGACCAGCTCTCCTCCGTTCCTGTCGCGGTGGAAAACTTCTGCTTTTAATCCGTTCTCCAGCGTATTTGTGCCGATTTTCGTCAAGTCCACAGTACCCAGCGTCTGCTTGCCATACAAAATCTCCGCTTGTATGTTTCGTTCCTGCAATTCCGTCAGCTTCTGTTCATAGTCAATGCGCAAAGTGGCAGAAATACTGCCATCTGATTCCGCCGCTGCACTTGCCGCACGCGGCAGCAGTGAGAGCGCTAACAAGGCCGACAGCAGACCGGACAAAAGCCGTCTATGTATTTTCCCCATATTTTTCCCCTTTCTCTTGTATACCTGTTCTGCGGTATATTTGTTTTATTATACCAAACAGACTGATTTTTGACAATCGAAATTTCAGAGAGAATATGGGAAAATAGCGGATAAAAACGGATTCTTTATTTTGTATATTTCTCCTGCACAGCGGCGGGCAGTTCCTCATAAAGCATCTCCGCCCAGCCGATCACACCCCGCATCGGCGCTGTTTCGATCCGGATAAAGGCTTTGTCCCGCAAAACCCGCGAGGTATCCAGAGCCATATCTTTGCCGCTTCCGTTTTCATCGTAGACATAGAGGGAATACTGATAGTTCATACCGCCGTGGGGTGCGATCTCCGAAACGCTGCCGTTATCAATCTGACTGTAATAATAGGTACTGTGTTCTCCGGTCGCCTCATAGATTTTGCCGAAGCCGAAAAGCAATGTCCCGAACGCTATCGCAACCGCTCCGACCACGATCAGTACTGCTTTCGCTGCTCTTTTCATAATAGTGTGCCTCCTGTATTGGTTTGTTTACAGGCACTATTATACAAGACGGACTTGATCGGATTCCATAGCTTTGCCTTACAAAAACACCGGAATTCTTACATAAGTGTAAGATTGAGCGTCACACCGCTTTTGCTGTTTATATATAAAACAGGCAGCCGCGCACTTGACGCAGCTGCCTGTTATTAAGCGGAAAAATTACTCGTCGATATCGATAACGACGCCAGAACCAACGGTACGGCCACCTTCACGGATAGCGAAACGCAGGCCCTTCTCAATGGCGATGGGGGTAATCAGTTCGACCTTCATGTCAACGTTATCGCCGGGCATACACATCTCAACGCCCTCGGGCAGAGTGATGACGCCGGTCACGTCGGTGGTACGGAAGTAGAACTGAGGACGATAGTTGTTGAAGAA
>CAMWQV010000077.1 GCA_947176425.1 uncultured Clostridia bacterium | reverse complement strand
TCTTCCGCGCACCGAATCTTTGTGTCCTTATTCATTAAGATTCCGAAAGTTCATTACTACTCGCCGCAGGATGCCAGAAATTCAGGACTGAGAAAAAATTTCAGTGCGAGCCTCCATTTTTTCGTGCAGGCTAAACCGCCAAAAAGGGAGGTTCGCACCATCACAAAACGACTCACAGAAGATATTTTGATAAAATTTTGAAAAACCTCTTGCATTCTTTTTCAGAAGGTGCTATAGTATGAATCACATTAAGTTGTGTGCAACAAAACAGATTACCATAAGTTGTGCATATTTGCCGATGCATTCCCCTCACGGGGACGAAGACTCGTTCACATGTTCTGCGATAAATGTTATTGCCCACCATGGATGCATTCCCCTCACGGGGACGGACAAGAACACCACCAAGCACTGTAAAGACGGTGTTTGGTGGTGTTCTTTTTGTTTCAGCGGGGTGGGAAATCGGATTTATTTTGCGAAGGAGATATAGCCGTAGTGATATGTGCTGTAGTCGGCCAGGCCGAAATCATAGCCGAGAGATGCCATTGTCTGGCATTTGTTCGACATCGTGCCGGAGCCGCTCCCAGCGGGGTCCACAACCAGGTAATTGCCTCTGGAATCCTTGCCGACAAGGACAACCCAGTGGTGGTAGATCCGGGAGTAGTTTTTGGCCGAATGCACCGGAACCACAATGGGGAGGCCGTTGGCTACGGCGGTCTCAATCCTGTTTTTGAGGTCATTTAGGCTGCCTTCATAACTGTCCGTTTTATATGTGGTACGATATTTGATGCCATTGGAACCTGTATACGTATACCCGTTTAGATTCTTGCACATCACGCCGGAGGAAATCATGCTGGAGGTGCTGTACTGATTGCGTCCCGCGATCAGATTGGCTGCCATCGCGGCGGCTGTTGCTTTACAGCTGTCACCGCTCTGCCGGATAAAGGATACTTTGTTGAGATTGGCGCTGACAAGGGTGCCGGATGTGGTTGGCTGCGCGGGTGCGGCTGAGGATGTCCCCGGACGTTTCAGCTGTCCCCTTTTAAGGAGATTGAGCAGGTTTGTGTTTTGGTAAGCAGCGCCGCTATAGTTGCTGATGCCGTTGGCAGCGGCAATCTGGGAGCGGTACGAGAAACTGGAGTTGATGTTCAGGCTGGACAGGGCCGCAGTAATGGAGTTGGAAGTCCCCGTATAGCGGGGGAAACAGGCGGCTGAGGTCTGAGAAGATCCAAAAGAATTGGAGGATACCGGAATCAACTTCCAACGGGAACTCAGATTGAAGTGCGTGTCCCAAAGATGGACAACTGAGCCGTCGAAACATCTGGCGTTGTCTAGGTCGATGATCCGTTTTGTGCCGACTCTGTTTTGTATCACATAGGAGGAACCAATCGCGCCAAACCGGAAGTAGCAGGCATCCGTGCCGTCGAAGGGCCAGAGCCAGAGACGGGCGTCATTGAAGGTGCGGCCATCCTTCAGATTGATGACATATCCGGTTCTTTTGTGTGTAATTGTGTACCAATCCCCGTCTTTCCGTTCGATGTGGAACACTTGTGCGTCAGTCCCGTTTCGCCCCCACAGTTGGAGCAAGGTGCCTGATTTTGCCGCGCCGCCTCCAGTCACATCAATGGCATAGTTGCTGTTGGCTTCCGGAACGATATAGTAGTCACCTTCGGCGGGGAACGCGACTGGCACAGAGGCGGCAAAGGCGGTGGGCATGAGGGAGAGAAGCATCATGATAGCCAGCGCCATCGAGAGCAGTTTTGACCGTTTCATTTTGATCTCCTTTCTTGTCGGTGCGTTTTGTGTTTGGTGTTGCTGTGTCCTCCTTTCACTTACATATCGCAATCATGGTCGAACGATTCGGAGCTGAAAACTACAAATGAGCAAAACTGTATGATTGCACAAATATTTTTTCTATATTGCGGCTTTTTTATGCATTTTCCCCAATTTACCCATTTAGAGCTGAAAAGAGTATTTTAGTGCGAACTTCTATTTTTTCGTGCAGGCTAAACCGGCAAAAAGGGAGGTTCGCACTATCACAAAACCACTCATAGAAGATTTTTTGATAAAATTATGAAAAACCTCTTGCATTCTGTTTCAGAAGGTGCTATAGTAGAAGTTAAATTAGACTGTGTGCAACAAAGCGATTTGCCATAAATTGTGCAATTTTACAGTCTCACCCCTCACGGGGACGGAAACGTATACCTGATCCTCCTTACTGTCCCATGGGCACACCATTGGTCTCACCCCTCAAGGGGACGAGAACAAACCACCAAGCGTCACATAAGGAGGCGCTTGGTGGTGTGTTTCTGCAAAGATGATTTCGGATTTGTTTGTTCCTACGCGATAAAAATCAGATACAGCGCGATAATGGATGCTGCTTCCAGTCCGCAGCAGGAGAAGAAAAAGAAATTAAGCTCAGACGAATCCAGCGGTTCCTGTTCGGACGGTGCATCCCACATGCAGCTGTAGATGAAGTAAGCCGGTCCCTCTGTAATCGCAAGAGCAATTCCGCCGCCGATGAGCAGATCAACGAATCCCAGCACCAAGCCAAACAGTCCATGTTTAAAGAGGGAAGACAGAAAATCAACGCCTATGTAAAGAAATACGCCGTTTCTGACAATATCCAACAGCAAAGTGATTAGGACTATGAGATAATAAGTGGGTTTCTGCTTTTTTGCGAAGAAGCCCTTGCCGACGAATAGCAGAGATTTGATTAACAAAACGACAGCGACGGTTGAGATATTTTCCAGTATCCAGTTTGCAGCCGCTACCGGAATGCTTGCGCCGAAGATAAGAACCATCAGTATGATGATACCCAGGTCACTTACATATGCCATAATGTGATGACTCCTTTCTGTATATGATGTTTGATGGCGTGTCCTCCCTTACTTATTAATCATTGTATCTGAATGAAAATTCAGGACTGTCGAAAAAATTTTCAAATACCTCTTGCATTTTTTGCTAAGGACCGGCAAACGTTGTATAGCGTCTGCCGGTATTTCATTTATTGATATGCGTCTTTTTTATAGAACCTACAGCCGGGGGTTAAGTTGATTGTCCAGATTTGGATGGCAGGGGCATCCTCTGTAATGTCCAGGTCGAGTTTATGTTCTGTTTGCGGAATATCGCCAATGCCTGCGGTTGTGACGGGCGTGGAATCCTGTGGCGGAACCAGCAGGAAAGCGGCAAGTAAGGCGGCGGCAAATGCCAGGGTAATCCAAGTCAGTACTTTCATTTACAATAACCATCCTTTCTTGTTTTGTGGTACTTGGCAGATGCTCGAAGTGAGCTTTTGGCCGGGGGCCTTTGTTCTCCTTTCACTTAGTAATCGCTGTGCGTGTCCAGAAATCCAGGGCTGAAGAGAAAATTTTAGTGTGAACCTCCATTTTTTCATGCAGGCTAACCCGTCAGAAAAGGAGGTTCGCACCATCACAAAATGACTCACGGAAAATTTTTTGATAAAATTCTGAAAAAACTCTTGCATTCTTTTTCACAAAGTGCTATAGTAGCAGACAGATTAGGTTGTATTCAACAAAAAAAGCTGCCATAAGTTGTGCAATTTTGCTATGCAATCCACACCCTCACAGGGACGGAAACCCTTGAATCCGGTTGCCATCAACAATGCATTCAAGATGCAACCCATACCCCTCACGGGGACGGAACAACACCACGCACCTTGTTGTCGGTGCGTGGTGTATCGTTTCTAGTTTTACAGGAGATCCACTCCAGCCTCAGTCGAGGCAGGTGTAACTGTTGGACCTTTGGGACTCAGAGAATCTTTTTTGACGGTTGCCTGGGCCATCCCATTTTGAGGTCAGTTGATGGCCCACTGCTGTGCTGAGGTATAATTCTTTTCGTACGCCTGTACGTTTGTTCCGTCAGCGGAACCTGCCCCGCTCACATCCAAACAAAGGTTCTCGTTCAAACGCGGGGAAATGTAGTAGTATCCATCTCCAGCGTCAGTCAATTTCCACTGCTGGGCCTCTGTTTGGTTCCAGGTGTATTGCCATACGTTTGTTCCAGAAAGAGTGGATCCACCGGAAACATCCAAGCATTTCCCAGACACTTTTGATTGGATCGCATAGTAGCCGTTTCCGAGGGAAACCAGACGCCAGTCCTGAGCTGAGGTCCCGTTGGCGCCCCAGATTTGTATATTTATGCAGTCATCTGTGCCGGAACTGGTTACGTCTAATCTCGCCTGGGGTGCGCAGCGCGGCGTCAAGGTACACCAGTTGGCTGGCAGTGCGCTGCCGACATTGAATATCTGGCAGACCAGCGTCTTTGTTCCGGCTGAGTTCGTTGCTTTGACGATGTAGTAATAGGTTCCTGCACGAAGGTTATTGAAGTATACGTAGCGGTCTACGTTTGCCAGGTTGTAGGAAGTCGTATTTGGATAGACAGTTTTTCCTGTCACCATATTTGTGCTGGAAGTAAATATGCCAGCTGTAACAGAGGTGATAATGCTGTCGGAGGATATGATGCCCTTGATAGAATAGACCTGTCCTACATCCAGCGAATCCGGAGCGTTGAAGTTGGAAATGGTGGGAACAGAACCGCTCTGGGATTGCCCGCCGCTGGAAACGGAGAAGTAAACGATTTGATGCCGCGTTTTATAGTTTGACAGTGATGTTGCACTAGAGCCGGGGTCCATGATGGTTACCGTTGAGCCGTTTACCGAACGAACGGCGACGTAGTGGTTGTATCCGCCGCTCCCGTTGACCTTGACCAGACAGGCATATCCATTGTTATAAAGTGAGGTCAGTTCGTCAAGGGAATAGGACTTTGTACCAGCGAATTGGAATCCGGGGTATGCTTTTTCTACCTTGCTCCAGATCAGATTGGCAGCGCTGTCGAAGCAGCCGTTTGCTTTGAACTGGTTGTTTACGGTCCAGGGATTAAACTGATTCACGTCGGATTCTGTGACGACGTTATAGTGCCGGAGCAGCATGGCGATAGATGTGACTACACAGCCCGCTTGACTCATTTTCCGGAGTGTTGCTTGGGGATACTCTGCTTTCGGCCACGCCTCGGTTTGGTTCCAGGCGGAGTCTCCCTGTTTCCATGTGGTGTAGTCGTCAGATGCTGCATTTGCGGTTGCTGCCAGCAGGGGAATCAGCAGGCATACGGACAGGAGCAGTGAGAGAAGACGCGTTTTCATTTACAATTACCATCCTTTCTTATTTTGTGGTGCTTGGAAGATGCTCAAAGTGAGCTTGCTGCGCTTTGTAGCGGCCGGTGTTCTGTGTCCTCCTTTCACTAAGTAATTCGCTACGTCCTGTCCAGAAATCCAGGGCTGAGACTATAAATGAGCAAAACTGTAAGATTGCACAAATTTATTTTCTATATAAAGACAATTTCGATTCTGTTTGTCCTCGTATACTATGAATCACAAGGCATTTTTGTGCAGTTTTCCCAATTTGCTCGTTTATAGGCTGAGAAATAATTTTTTGAAAAAATCTCTTGCATTCTTTTTTATGAGGGGCTATATTAGTAACAGTAGCCCCTCACGGGGACGGAAATAATGTAGTATCGCCGTTAATAGTGGTCTACTGTATCTGGATGCGTTCCCTTCAAGGGGACAGAACAACACCACGCACCTTGTTATCGGGTGCAATTATCTTGAAAAGGACAAGGCAGGTGAGGCGCTGCTGGACGCCATCGTGGGCGTTTCCGAAACGGAACCCATGGAAATCGGCAGCTACCAGGGCTTTGGCATCTCCGCCCATCTGGACATGTTCTGCGACCACAAAACCACGTTCAGGGGTGCCATCACGTACAGCATCGAGCTGGGCGACAGCGCCACCGGCAACATCACCCGCATCGACAACGCCTTGGTGAAGTTGCCGGAGCATCTGGATGAGGCCCAGGCCAAACTCGACGACCCGCACCGGAAGATGGAGAGCGCCAAGACCGAGGCCGCGAAGCCCTTCGCCATGGAGTCGGAATTGCAACGCAAATCCGCCCGTCTCTGGCGGCGCTGAACCTTGATGGGAAGGCTGGGCAGGAACTGCCTGTAGCGTGATATGAAGGGGCTGGCCGGGGACCATATCATCATACCCCGACCAGCCCCTCACGCAGAATCACTTACAAGGACATGACAGTCAGTAGCAAAACAGTAGCAGGATTTCAGATGATGTGTTTACGCCGTCGTAGACGCTGTTCCGCAGCTGATCTAGACGAATTTTCCATTTTGACGGTAGCAAGCCAGTATCGGCCGTTTATATCGTCGTACACGGCATAAACGCCAGTTTGCTACTTTTGCTACTGTTTTTCTCGGGTTTATATATAAAGAGATTTCCCATATATTTATATCTATAAAGTTTCCCTCTATATATAAGTAAGTAAAATCAGTAGCAAAAGTAGCAAAATACATCTCTGCATCGTCTGGAACGGTATAAACGGCTGCTACTGCCTTGCTACCAAGCATTTGTCTGATTCCCTGATTGCTTACCATAACTAACGTCCAGGACGGCAGGGACAATGGATCAGAATTCTGCTACTGATTTGCTACTGAATTTAGGCCACTTATGGCCTAGAATCATCGCAAAATGGCAAAAAGGCCCCAACTCATCAAAAAAGTTAGTGTAAAGCGGGGATAATGACTTGATTGCGAACATGGAGACCAGCAACAATCACAGACTTGCCCAATTCTGTCAGGAAATACTTCAAAGAGCCTTTCTGACGGCAAATCAGCCCATGAAGAGAAAGCCTTTTGAAAATACGAGACATCGCAGCAGAAGATACTCCCTCCAGATGAGAGCGAACATCCCTGTTCTGCATGTCAAAGGCGCAGAATTCTCCAGGGCCAAGGACTTCCAAAACATGCAAGTCCTCAGCCTCAAAGAAGTTCAGGCCTTTATAGGAGCGGCCGTTTTCTTTTACTGGCTGAGAAACCTTTTCAAGTTTTGCGGCTCCACCGCTATGGTCATCAAAGGAAGATATAAACTCCAGATACCGATAGTTTTCTGTCTTCATAATGGTAAACAGACGGTATAGGCTGTAGATGCTCTTTTTCAGTGGCGCTTTGTCTGTGGAAACGGTTCCGTCACGGTGAGAGACCTCACGCAGGACGCGAAATTCCCCGATGTTATTACAGGTAATTACAGGTAATTACAGGTACTCTCTATGCGAAGAACTATGCCGAATTTGTCATACATCTTGATTGATACATCACCCATAGGGATAACCCACTCCGTCCTCCCTGTGTGCATCCCGCCTCATTCCATCAACACTCCGCTGGAATTCTTTGGTCAACGCATTCTGCTGCCGCTGCGTTGCTTTCTATTACCGGTTTGGGCCGTCGGGATCGTCCTTACCCTTCTTGGATTCAGTGTCCCGCGCCGTGCGCAACAATTCTTCCGCCATGGCCACCTGCCATCGCCTCTGTTCCTCCAGTTTTTGCTTCTTTTCTTCCATATCGCGGAGAAGCTGGTCCAAAAATTTCAGAAACTGTTCCCTGAGTGCTTCGACGATAAGTGAGACGGCACCGTTTTCGTCCTTCTTGTATATCGGCCGCAAGCCAGGTTTGCCCTCATTGCGGTTATCTTGCTGCCTCCTGGTGCGCCATGTAAGGAAATCATCTTAGGTCTCGTCCGCATCCAGATTTGCTTTCTTCTCCAGAATCGATCTGACGTATTCTATCGCTAGTGCCCTCCCTTGTTCCCGATCTTCAGTCGTGGACGCAACCGGTTTCCGTACCGGCGCTGGTTCCTTCATGGGTTTGATTTCCGGCTGCTCCCGGAACATCCTGGCAACCCCTTCCGGCTGGTAATCGTCACCGAGCTTGAACGATTTTGATTTCAAGTTTGACGGTATCTTCTGCCCTCCCTGGAAACCGGAAGTAGCCGTCAATTCGTACAAATAATACTCCGGCTGTTTCTTCGTCGCTTTCCGCCTCTGAACCTCTACCCCGTGCGCGGTCAGCCGTT
>CAMWQV010000076.1 GCA_947176425.1 uncultured Clostridia bacterium | reverse complement strand
GGGTATCCGTGTGGGGGTGCTGGAAGAAGAAAGTATAGCCGTAAATGGTGTTCGGCTGGGGCAGAACGCCGTAATAATACGCCAGCAGTTCCGTGACGGTCACTAACTGATATCCCTGTTCCTGGAGCCAGGGAATCAGGACCCGGACCGCTTCCACCGTACTGTCGTAAATGCTGTGCAGAAGAACCACATTGCCGTCTAAATGATCGATTCCCTGAATATAATCAATGACGGTCTGTGCGTCACGGCAGCGCCAGTCTTCGGTGTCGATGTTCCAGGTAATTAAACTGCGTCCGGTAGAAGTCCGCACGGTTTCGTTAACGGCGCCGTAGGGAGGACGTACTAATACCGGCGCGGGCACACCGGCGGCGATAAAAGCGGCGTCCGCGGCGTCCAGGTCGTCCAGCAGGTCACTTTGGCTCAGGCTTGTCAGATTTTTGTGTATATAGGAGTGGCTTCCAATTTCACAGCCCAGTTCCGCTTCCCGCGCCACGACTGCGGGATATTTCCATACATTCGCGCCGATTTCAAAAAACGTAGCGGCGGCGTGATTTGCCTCCAAAATATCCAGAATCTGTCCGGAATAAGTTTCATGGGGGCCGTCGTCAAAGGTGAGGGCGACCATAGGCTTTGCGGGATCAATGACCCGGATATAGGGTTCTTCCGGTATTTCAACTGGTTCGGCGTCAGCTGGGACGGTGTTTTCCGGCGTATCGGTCTGTTGGGAGGAAACGGAAGACGCGGTGTGGAGCGCGGGGAGCTGGGCAGCGTTTCCGGCACAGCCGGCGCTGGTAAGAAGAAGGGCCAGTGACAGGACCAGGGCGAGTAAGCGGCACATCATACAAGACTTCCTTCGACAAAATTTATCGCATCTATTATTACTCCAAACCGTCAAAAATGCAAGAGGGAACCATAACAGAATCTGTAACAATTTGGTTACAGGCAGCAAAAAGACGGATAAAATCGTTTCTGCCTGCAAATACTGGACAGGAAATGAAAGAAGCTTGGAGGCAGTGACATGGACAAATTGACGGATAAACTCACTGAAAACCAAAAAGTCCTGGACAACCTGCTGGGGGTAGGCCGCAATTACGACGTAATCAACCGCGATCTGTATATCGGCAGCCGGAAAGGGCGGCTGTATGTGATCGACGGCTACGGCGACGACGGCGTGATCGAACGCATTACGTCGTTTTTGCTGGGGCGCGGGGAAGAACTGGCGGCAAACGCGTCCAATATGCAGGATTTTATCAACCGCTGCGTGACGTTCTGCGAAGTAGACTGTGAAAACGACATACAGAAAATTCTCACAGGCGCGTTTATCGGCAAGACAATCCTGCTGCTGGAGGGGTTCAGCTACTGTGCCATGATCGACGCGAAGCAGTTTCCGGGCCGAAGCGTGGAGGAGCCGTCGGACGGTAAAGTGCTGCGGGGCAGTCATGACGGTTTTACGGAGACGATGGTGCAGAATACCGCCCTGCTGCGCCGCCGCATTCGGGACCCGCATTTTACGCTGGAGAACCGGCAAGTCGGCGGGCGGAGCCGGACAGACGTAGTGCTTGCCTATATGGACAACCAGGCAGACCCCGCTATGCTGAACGAACTGCGGCAGAAACTGGATAAAATTGATGTTAATTCCATTTCCATGAGCCAGGAGAGCGTAGCCGAGGCGATTGTCAAACCCCAATGGTACAATCCTTTCCCGAAAGTACGCTATACAGAGCGGCCCGATACAGCTACAGCTTGTATTATGGAGGGCGATATTGTACTTCTTGTAGATAACTCCCCTTCGGTCATGCTGCTGCCGACCTGCCTGTTTAATTTTATGGAGGAGGCAAACGATTATTATTTCCCGCCGCTGGTCGGCACATACCTGCGCTATCTGCGCATAATCGTTTTGCTGCTGGCGCTGTTCATCACGCCGGTTTGGTATCTGCTGGTAAAAGACCCTGGACGCGTACCGGACGCGCTGGGCTTTATCGTGCCGGAAGAACCGGGAAGCGTTCCGCTGCTGGTACAGCTGTTATTGCTGGATTTTGTCGTGGATTTGCTGAAGCTCGCCAGCCTCAACACCCCCGACGCCCTGAGCAATTCGTTCAGTATGCTGGGCGCGCTGATTCTGGGCGATTTCGCGGTACAGGCCCGGTGGATGGTGCCGGAAGTGCTGGTCTATATGGCGTTCGTGGCCATCGCGAATTTTGCCCAGCCAAGCTTTGAACTGGGTTACGCACTGAAGCTGAGCCGGATGCTGTTTTTGATTTTGGTCGCGCTGCTGGATGTTTGGGGCCTCGTGGCCGGAATTTTGGGGCTGTTTCTGATGCTCCTGACAACCAAGCCTATTTTGGGAAAAGGGTATCTGTATCCGCTGATTCCCTTCGACGGCAAAGCTCTGGGCCGTATTCTGGTGCGCCAGCCCATCAGCAAAAATAATACCTGATTTTGATACCGGCGCGGAATGATCTGAAACGGTTGCGCGCCGGTATTTTATCTTGTATTTTGGAATAGAAGGTGGTATACTGAAAAAAGAGGTGGATGCGATGCCAGAGATGAAACGAAATATAAAGGACAGTGTGTTTACATACCTCTTCAGAGACCCGAAATATATGCGGGAGTTGTATTTGAGCCTGCATCCTGAAGATACACAAGTTACTGTAAAAGATTTTCAGCTTGTGACTTTGCAAAATATTCTCGCCAATGGACAATATAATGATTTGGGGATGCAGGTAAGAAGACAGCTGATCTTTATGATGGAAGCGCAGAGTGTATTTTCCTGGAATATTCCTTTGCGGCTGCTTCTGTATCTTGCAATCGTATATAAGGAATATGTTGAGGAGCATGAACTGTCCCTGTATTCACCAAAGATGGTGCAAATTCCGCCGCCGGAACTGTATATGGTATATACAGGAAATAAGAAGAACGTTCCTGAAGAACTGCATCTGTCGGATATGTGGATGAAGGATGCGGGGAAGGGCGATATTGATCTGACTGTTAAAGTGCTGCGGGGCGGGGATAACACGATTCTTGGCCAGTATGTGGATTTTTGCAAGATCACAGACCAGCAGCGCAAGATATATGGAGCAACACAGAAGGCAATTTTGGAAACAATGCGGATCTGTCAGGAGCGCGGGATCTTGGCGGCGTTCTTGAAAACAAGACGGAAGGAGGTCATTGATATCATGCAGATGCTGTTTAGTCAGGAAGAAGTATGGGAGATGGACCGGAGAGCATTGGTTAGAGAGACTTTTCAAAAGGGAATAGAAAAGGGAATAGAAAAGGGTGTGCAGGAAGGTGAGAACCGCCGTGACGCCCTCTATGAAGAACTGCTGCGGAAGCTGGAACCATTAGGCCGTATCAGCGACCTGCTGGCAGCCATGACGGACAGAACAAAACTTAATGCGCTTGCGCAGGAATTTGGCTTAAAAATGTAAAAATCGGGGGGTGTCTGGCCTCAATGATTTATAAATATTGCGCAGAATGCGGTCATCAATTAGAAGATATGAAATGCGGCGATGATGATTGTAAGATTTGCCCATGCTGCAAAAGAAAATATGGCAGCAGTCCTTTTCCTGTTGTAGAGGTGTTAGTAGTCAATGAGTTTCATGAAATACTTCTATTAAAGCAGAATTATATATCAGATGCGAAATGGACAGTTGTAACTGGCTATATGATTGATGGGGAAACAATCGAGGAGGCTGTTGCACGTGAAGTAAAGGAAGAAACCGGACAAGACGTTATCAGATGTAAATATATATCCAGTTATTACTTTGCGCCTAAGCAGCTTATTATGATTGGATTTATTGCTTACGTAAAGAAATCACGATTTTCCAATTCTGATGAAGTAGATGACATTAAATGGTATAAGATAGAAGATGTAAACGATGTAATAGCCCGTGAAAATAATTGCTCCGGTATGCACTGGGATAAATGCAGAGATTTTTTATGAATTCCGGTTTGACGGATCAGGAGGCTGTCATGAGCTGCGCTATGTTCATTGTTTCCGATTGCCCTTTGAAAGAAGTATCCTATCCGCCGGACTTTGCGATTTATGTTGACATAGATAGAAAAATCGTTGATGACGGCGGCAAAGATGATGGTTTCGCAATTATCCCCACAAAAAGGGTCCTTGAGATTCCGTCAGAGAAGACATATTACGCAGTTTTAGAATGGCAGTATACGCCGGGCCGGGCCAAAAAGATCATCGAATATTTGAGAGAACAGGTAAAAACTGCCGGTGAAATGGAACTCTGGCATGTCTGGCAGGATATGGGTTTTGACCATCAGGTACGGACGGCAGAAATTTTGATAAACGAATTAACCATAGACGACATACAGGAGCTGTACGAAATAGAAGTATGGAGAGAACCCGTAACAGATTACTGTTATGTGATAAAAGGAAACCGGGGCGTCTGACCGCATAAAGCCAGACGCCCCGAATTTTTATGATCTGGTCTCTTTTGCCAGGTACGGAGACCTCATCTTTTTTACGCTTTCGTTCATACTAACGATACACAAAACTTGCAGACAGGAGAGATCACGAAATGAATCAAACGATAGAACGCAAAACCGGTTTCAACCGTCTGCGCCGGGAAAGCTCCCCTTACCTGCTCCAGCACGCGTTGGACCCGGTGCATTGGTATCCCTGGTGTGAGGAGGCGTTTCAGGCGGCGCGTCTGGAGGATAAACCCATTTTTCTGTCCATCGGCTATTCTACCTGTTATTGGTGCCATGTCATGGGCCGGACCACATTCCGCGACCCGGAAACGGCCCAAATTCTGAACCGTTCATTTATTTCCATCAAAGTAGACCGTGAGGAGCGTCCGGACGTAGACGGGGTGTATATGGCGGCCTGCCAGGCCCTGACCGGTTCCGGAGGCTGGCCGCTGTCCATTCTCATGACGCCGGACCAGGAGCCGTTCTGGGCCGGGACCTACCTGCCGCCCAAAAGCGCGGACGGCTTATCCGGCCTGCTGGAGATTTTAGAGGAAACGGAACGCCTGTGGCAGTCAGACCGTTCAAACCTGCTGAATCTGGGGCAGCGTGTTACAGAGGCGATTCAGAATCGGGAACCGGCGGGCGTGCCAGAGAAACAAAACCTGCGGGACCGGGCGGTCTGTGAGTTATCGGAAAATTTCGATCCGCAGAACGGCGGGTTCGGCGGCGCGCCAAAATTCCCCAATCCACAGCAGCTGTTGTTCCTGCTGGACTACGCGGACCGGGAAAATGATCCGGACGCAATGGAGATGGCGGAGCGTACCATAACACAGATGCTGCGGGGCGGCATTTTCGATCAAATCGGCGGCGGGTTCTGCCGGTACAGCACGGATGAAGCGTGGAAAATACCGCATTTTGAAAAGATGCTCTATGATAACGCCATGTTAGCCTATACGCTTCTGGACGCCTATACCCGTACCGGGCGGCGCTGGTACTGTGACAACGCCTGCCGGACATTGGAGTACGCACTGCGGGAACTGCGTCTGCCCAAAAACGGTTTCGCCTGTGCGCAGGATGCCGGCGCCGTAGGGGAGGAAGGCAGATACTACCTGCTCACAAAACGGGAGATATACGGTGTCCTGGGCGAACAGGAAGGGGAGCGTTTCTGCCGCTGGTTTGCCATAGAAAAACCAGGGAAACAGCTTCCCCATTTATTGGACAACGAGCAGTATGAAAACGGCATGTTTGTGACGGAACTGGAAAAACTGTCTGATTACCGCCGCCGCCGTGCGCCGCTGCATCGGGACGAGAAAGTGCTGACAGGCTGGAACGCTATGATGATTGCCGCATTAGCAAAGGCGTACCGGGTGACGGGCAGCAAGCGTTATCTGCGGGCCGCGGAAAGTACCAGGATGCTGCTCCGGACCCGCCTGACCGCTTCCGACGGGACGCTGTACCGCTGTTTACAGGGCCGCGAGGCAGTGCTGGACGGCCAGCTGGAGGACTACGCCCTGTACTGCTGGGCGCTGCTGGAACTGTACGAGGCGAATTTTTCCATATCCTGCCTGCGGGAAGCGGCAAGACTGGCAAATAAAATGGACGAATTGTTTCAGGACGAGGACCACGGCGGCTTTTTCAATACGTCAGTGGACAGTGAGCGTTTAATTGTACGGCAGAAAGAAGCATATGACAACGCGTATCCGTCGGGGAACGCGGCGGCGGCGCTGGCGTTGGGACGGCTTTGGCGGCTGACGCGTCAAGACCATTATTATGATCTCTGGCAGACGCAGATGCAATGGCTTTCCTCCGCTGTCCAAGCGGCGCCTCATGCCGCAGGCTTTGCCCTTCTGGCAATAGGGGACGATCAGTCCCGGCAGATGGTTTGCGTCACGGCGGACCGGCCTCCCGCATGGCTGCCCGGAATTACAGAAGAATTTCATCTTGCCGCTTTGGTTAAGAGGCCCGATAACGCCCATGCGCTGGAGCTTTTATGCCCCCATACTGCTGTCTATCCCATTCCCAAAGAAGGCGTACAGGTGTATGTCTGCGGTTACGCCGTCTGTAAACCGCCGGTGGAGACCCCTGAGCAGCTTCGCGCCATTTTGGAAGAAAACTGAAATGACCCCGGCGGGAAACGGCTGCTTCCTGCCGGGGTACGCTTTCTTATGCTTCCTGTTTCACTGTGCCGTCCCCGTTGAACACAGGCAGCGGCGCGAGATACAAAATATCTTCCCGTGCCAGCGCGTCGCCTTCCGCGAGAATCGCCGCCCGGCCTGCTACCGTGCCGCCTGCCGCCTTGACCAGTTCTTCCAGCGCGTGCAGGCTCTCGCCCGTAGAAATCACGTCGTCTACCAGCAGAATCCGTTTGCCTTTAATCTCCGCGCAGTCGTCCGCGCCCAGAAACAGGTCCTGCTGCCGGAGCGTCGTAATGGACCGGACAGATACATGAATCGGGTCGGGCATATAGACTTTACTGCCCTTGCGTGCGATAAAATACTTTTTCGCGCCGGACTGCCGCGCCATTTCATGGATCAGCGGGATGCTTTTTGCTTCCGCGGTCAGCATATAGTCGTAGCTGTCCGCCGGGACGCGCTCCAGCAGTGCGGACGCGCAGGCAACGGTCAGTTCCGCGTCGCCGAAAATGATGAACGCGCCGATGTACAGATCGTCGTTGACCCTGCACAGCGGGAGCTGCCGTTCCAGACCCGCTACCTTCATTGTATAGGTCATGATGAAAGCCTCCTGAACTCTGTATAAATTGACGGACCCACCCGCCTTGTTGTCTCTATTATACAGCACCTGCGGGAACAATTCAACAGAAAAATCCGTGCCAGACGCCAAAAGCCAGCACAACCGATATTCCGGTCTGAACCGCCTTGCCCGCCCAGTGCCAGCGGAACGGCAGTCCTTCCGCCGCCGCCATCGCCTGACAGTGTACCGACAGTCCGCCCCAGCCGGTGATTGCGGCGGCGGCGATGAAACCAGACTGTCCAGGCGTCAGGCGTGCGATGCCTGTTACCATCTCCAGCGCGCCTAATCCCGGCATGTTTTGGGGCAGAAGCGCAGCCAATACCCGGAACAGTACCACAAACGCGCAGATTTGCAGCATGGACGCCAGCGCGCCGGAAACCGCCTCTGTCAACGCCTGCGGGAATGTTGTTTGTTTTACCGGCAGACTGTTCCGCAGCAGTCCCGGACCCCGGTCTTTTTGGATGCGGCAGAAAATGATCCCGGTCAGCAGCGCGGAAACCGCGTGAATGCCATACAGCCACATCCCCGCCACCCCGTTGCCCAGCAGCCCCGCGCCCACGTATCCCATGAAAAACGCAGGACCGCTGTTGTCGCAGAATCCCAGCAGCAATTCTGCTTCCTGCTGTGTGAGCCGCCCGTCCCGGTACAGCTCCGCCGCGGTCCGCACGCCGGTGGGATAACCGCCCAGCAGTCCGGTCAGCAGGGGAAGCGCGCAGACGCCCCGCATCCGGAGCAGCGGCCGCATCGGCGGTGCGAAAACGCCTTGCAGACTGG
>CAMWQV010000075.1 GCA_947176425.1 uncultured Clostridia bacterium | reverse complement strand
CCTCAATACAGCGGATAGTATTTTTACGCGTTTCATGGAGGGCGATATCGGCTTTATACTGGTCGCGGTCGTCAACGGCGGCCCGGAACTGCGCACCGCAGGTTTTGTAGGTATCGTTCATGGCGTTAAAAATTCTGCGCATTTCCTCCACAAGTCCGCAGATATAGTTATCGACGACGGCGGTTTTCAGGGGCTTATAGATTTTATCGGGGATTCTGTATGTATACACAGAATTAACGATATCGGATTTCAGGTACTTGTCGCACGCCTCCTGGAACTCGGCGATACCGGCGCGCAGGGTGCGTTTGTAATCCTCCTCCGTGACTTTGCGGAACCGGAGCAGGCTGGAGATCCAGACGCCGATATTGGCAAAGAATTTCTTTTCAAATAAGAACCCGAGATCATGGAACAGGTTGAGATTTGCTTTGTAGACATCAATGGGCACTTCTTCCGGTGCGGTCATTTTCGCAGCGAACTCAAACGCTGGGGGATCGGGGAGTATAATCTCGACCTGCTCTTTGGACAGTGCGTCTTTGCACTGTTGGTTCGTCTCCACCAGCTTGGCCTGACGGTACGCGGCAATCTGTTCCGCTTCATGCCGGAGTTTTCTGAGCTGTTCGGAGATTTCGTCGGCGTTTCTTCCCGCCTCGACTTTAATCACGGAGTTGACTACCACGTTAAAATCTTTGGCGGTAAACAGACCGTTGATATCCCGTCCGGTGACTTCGCCGTAAGATTGCAGCAGGGCGGTGAGGCGGCTCCAGATCACGTCCACAACAACGTCATAGATATTATTCGCAACGACCGTCACTTCACAGGAAGCTTTCAGGGATTCCACCTGATAATCGATCATCTTTTCATATACGCCGTCGAATTGGCTGAGCATATTGTCCTGATCCAGAACGGCCAGATCATTTTGGTTGCAGTTTTCGCTGAAAATCGCGTCAACCGCCTCCGTATAATCGGTGATGATTTGGGAAATTTGCTGAATTTTCTGGTCATCGGCATGAATCAGCGTCTCCAGGTTCGTGATATAATCCAAAACGCTCTGGATTTTCACTTTCTGGATAGCGATCTGCGCCGCCACATGATTGATAATCTCATCGCGGGTTTTGCTCCGCGCCACATAGGACACATAATTCATGAGGGCAGGCATACCGCTGTCTTTTTTGAACACGTCGTAGGAGACCCGTTCAATGCCGTGATAATAGTCGAGATATTCGGAGTGGCTGTGGAGCCATTTCAGCCCCGGGACATCTTTGCGGGAAAAAGTCAGCTGCCGCATCTGACCCGCGGGGATCCCGTTTTCCAGCTCCGCCACGCCCGCTTTTTCCGCCTCAACCGCGCTGAAATATTCTTTCGAGCTGGTGGGGAAAACAATGCAGTCTTTGTACGCCTCGTCAATATCGGCCAGACGGGTTTTCACAAAATCCACGGACATAATAAACGATTTTGGGGCGTCGCTGTCCGTATAGCGCACGTCCATTTTGTTCAGCGCGAAGATAAGCGAATGGAATTTATTCTGTGCGGTAAAAATACGCTTCACTTCCCGCAGGTAGGATTCTTCCGATTTGGTCAGGAATTTCGAGTAGTCGATAGCAAAGACGGCCACGTCGCACTGGTGCATCGCTTCCCGTGCCGCCCGTTCGTGCTCCGTACCGGCGGCGTCGGGACCGGCGGTGTCATAGATCGTGTAGGCGGAAAAATTGTTCTCTCCGGTAGCGTACCCGATGTGCATATCCGGCAGGGCAAAACCGGTATCTTTGCTGTTCTGCGCCTTGCGGAAATACTCTAAAATCGCGCTGTGAATTTCTTCCCGGTTCTGAAAACGCCTCCTGTTTCCCTCCAGCTCCAGGGAATAGCCCTGGTCTCTGCGGTAAATGCAGTTGTTTGGGGTAGCCAGTTCGGTACTGGTAGGGGCGATCTCCTCACCGAGAAAACAGTTGACGATGACGCTTTTCCCGGCTTTTTTCGACGCCGCCACTGCCAGTTTTAATTCCACGTTCAGCGCGCCGGCGATCTGCGACTGAATGACCCGGCAGGATTCCATAGCCTCGCCGATGTCTTTCAGCCGCACGCCTTTTGCGGGACTGGCCGTCTCCCGGTTCACCTGCTCCCAGAGTTCGGACAGCTTGGAGAGCGCGCTGCCGCAGCCGTCCATGAGTTCGCCCACCTGGTTCATAAACCGCCGGGTTTTTCCGGCGTCGCGCTCCTCCCGGCGGAGAAGGATATCGACAGTCTCCAGGGGATAGGCGATATAGATCAGCTGCTGCACGATCTCCGCCAGTTCCACGCGGTCGTCGGCCTCCACGACAATACGGCATCTGCTCTCGCCGTCCAGCATAGCGATCAGCTCGCTCATGGAACCGGCCAGCCTGCCTTCGGAACGGTCCCGGTAATAGGTGACATAGAGGTTCTTTTTTTCGTAGCACACTCTGAATCTGTAAAGATATTCGTCGTTGAGCCCTCTGCCCCTATCATACAGGTCCGTTATATAGTCGTAGAGTGTGCCCGGGCCGGAGTAGACAAACACGGCGGCGCTGTTGTCATCCAGCTCCTGCTTCACCGCCGCGATATCCGCCTGAATGTCTTCCCCGAACAATTCAGAGTATTTCATCTCAAAAATCTCCCATCCCGGCTTTCCTGCTGCGCTTAGTTGTCCAGCGCATCGAGGATGCCGTTGATCTCGCCCATAATCGCGGCGTTCTGCTCCTGTTCGCGGCGGCGTTTATCCAGCCGCGCCGTTTCCTGATACCGGATTTTCCAGAAGTTTTCAGCCAGGAACCGGGTGAACTCCGAGCTTTTCACATATTTAATGATATCGTCGATGGACTTGGTCTCCCGCGCCACGAAGGGCTTTTCCATATTGATGGCGCGGACAAAGGCGTTCATGAGCACGTCCTGCAGGATGCCGATATCCTTATCAAATTCCAGGCGGAAGTCTTCCACGGAGTCCTGTTTCCCGCCTCTGAGAGAGCTGTGGTAATTCTTATAATACCGTGTAAACGATTCCTGGTCGGCAATATTGCAGGAATCGCCGCATTCCATCACGTCATTGAGCATATTCCGCAGGAGGTTCAGCCGGAAGTCCTCTGATTTGTCCGCCGCACGGGCTAATTTTTTCTCAGCGCGTTCGGTCAGGGTTTCAGCGCGTCCGCCGGCGGCCAGAAACGCTTTTTCCAGCTGCCGCTGCATTCCGTCCGGCAGCGACTGCACGCCCGCGATCCGGCACAGCTCCTCCGACAGCTCCCGCAGGTTGCCGTCCATATGGAGATAGTGGTGGAACAGCAGCATCATGCACAGGGGCTGTTCCTGGGGCGCGACGCTGATATAGGACAGATCCTCTGTCGCGCCGGGTTTTTTGTAGAACACGGACATACTGAAGAAATTGTCGATGCTGTCATAGAATTTCCGCAGGCGTTCGGCGTTGTACTGGCTGGTGATGAGGACCTCATAAATATCACGGGAAAAGCGTTCAACCAGGCTCTGGTAGTAAACGCGCTGGCTCTCCTCCGGGGACGCAAGCTCGCCTCTGTAGGGCGCGAGACGGTCCCGCAGCATGGTCCGCAGTTCGTTATAATAGGGCGAATCCCGGTCTGTCTGCATGGTGCTGAGAATAATATCCAGAATCTGCGTAAAATAATCCGCGTGGTGCTTATCGGCGATATTGATGACGTTATTGGAGAAATCGTCGTACATCTCGGTAAATTTCAGTTCCCGGATCGCGTCCTCGATACGGGCGGTATCGTCAAAGGAACCGGGGAACGGCGTGCGCAGCTTGACCTCTTTGATGAGTTCGTCGGAGATGCCGTATTTTTCCGTGGTCACGTTGTTGGCGATATACTCTTTAATCTGTCCGGAAAGGGGTTTTTCGCTGGGCATATACACCTGAATGCCCGCTTTCAAACCCAGCAGTTCTTCTTCTGCTTTGGGGGGCAGGTCGTGGCAGAAAGCCGTGACCAAAGCCAGATGTTCCGGACCGTAACTGCGTCCCGCCGTCACGCCTCTGTAATTCCCGCGAATCTCACCGAACGCCTTGAGAATATCCGCCCCGATCCGGTTGACGCGGCGTTTCAGCACTTCGCTCCGTTCGGCCCGGTTATATTTTTCCAGTTCCTCCCGCATGGCCGCGATTCCGTCGCCCTGGGGCAGACGCGTCTCGTAATCCCGAAACAGCCGCAGTGAATTGTGTCCCGCGTCCAGCCCCAGGTTCTGCAAATGCGCCAGGGCCGAACCGAAAATAATCCGATGTTTTTTGGAGGCCGGCACAAAGCCCTGACCGCACCACTCGTTATAGGTACTCTCAATATTTTCCGTCAGCTCTCCGGCGGTTTTGGAATCCTCAATCCGGTTGGCGAACACAAACAGTTTATCGCTCAGGGGATTGCCCTCGTCGTCCGATTCGTGCAGCAGTTTTAACGATTCCCCCGTCAGGCTGGGCAGCGCGCCGTTTGCCACGACAATAATCGCGTCGGCTGACCTCATACGTTCCCGCGTCTGAATTTTATGCTGCTCTGTGGGGGAATTGAACCCCGGCACGTCATAAATAACCGCGTTGCGCATTTGATTCAGCTTATTTGAGCGGATCACGACCTGCCGCGCCGCGCGCGCTTTGATTGGGTCGGTAATATATTCCGTCAGCTCTCCGGAACGAATCTGACTTCCGGAAAACTGGAGGTCAGGCCGTCCGAGATACTGCAAAAGACTTTCTGCGTTTTCCGTGATATCCAGGATATCTTTATGGATGGACTGGCTGTAGGCGGCTTTCTTATCCTCTGAAACTTCCGCTGCATATGTAGTTTCATAAACGCTTTTTTCCAGCGTGTCAAACGAATATCTCTCATAATTGGGGAAGCCGAGATTTCTGAGCTTGTCCTTAAAATCCCGGTCGAACGCGTCCGCGGTATAAAACGACACAGCCGCGCTGTCCTCCTGTCCTTCGCCGCTGTATTCGATTCTGGTAGCTGTAAATGTGCATCTGGGGCCTTTGGCGGGGAGAAGATTGCTTTCCATCAGCGCGTTGGCGAACGTACTTTTACCTGCCTTCTCCATTCCGATGACTGCGATTTCAAATTCATTATTCCGCAGTTTCTTCAGAACGGACGCAGCTTCCGCCTTCAAATCCCGGAGGCGTTTTTTCACCCCTGTATCCACCACCGTTCCGGTATCCATTTTCAGAATGCGGTCAATGGACTGCATCTGACTTTCCAGTTTTTGGATGTATTCTTCTCTTTCAGGCGTTCTATACGTTTCCATTGGTTCGCTTCCCCCATTAGACAGAATTTTAGTTTTTCAGGAAAATACTTTTTCTATTATATAATACCCCGCTCTGAAAGTCAAGGTAACTGTCGTAAATACAATTTTTATCCCCAATTGCGGCCTTTTCCCGTTAGGAAAAAAGTCCGCTTACCGCTGCTTTACAGTTGCATTTTCCACGGAATTGCGGCATACTTCATCTTAACGGCTGCTCCGCAATCTGCAAAACAGAAACATTAAACCGGAAGGAGGCGGCTTATGATCCGATACGACCCGCTCTGGCGCACTATGAAGGAGAAAAACATCACAACCTATACGCTTATCACAAAGCACGGTTTCAGCCGCGGAACGCTGGACGCCCTCAAGCATAACCGCAATATCTCCACTGCCACACTCAATGATCTCTGCCGTATGCTGGACTGCCGGGTGGAAGAAGTGCTTGAATATATTCCTGATGAATAAACGCCAGCCTGTGTAAAATATTTGCCGGGATAGAGGGTAAATTCCATTGACAGTGTATCTAAAAAGGCATATAATACTGATGAGATATATAGAAAGCGCGGTAGAAAAATGGGAACTTTTAGGGTCATATTCTATGAGAAAGAAGACGGAAGCAGGCCAGCAGAAGAATATTTGAACTCCATTTCGCCCAAAATGGTAGCCCGAATTTACTCCACGATTGAGCTTTTGAAGGAAAACGGAAACCAAGTGCGTATGCCAAGGTCTGAATATTTGCAGGATGGAATCTTCCAGATCAGAGCCCAGCAGGAAGGGAACATCAGCCGTGTGCTATATTTCTTTGCCGTTGGTAAAACCATAGTCTTGACGAATGGCTTCACCAAAAAGGCACCTAAAACTCCACCGGCAGAAATAGAGCTGGCGAAGAAGTACCGAGCCGACTATGAGCGACGGGAGGCGCAGAAGAAATGAAAACGTTTGAAGAATCCTTAGCCGAGTATATGCAGGACCCTGAATTTCGGGCCGAGTGGGAGGCCCTGGAATCTGAACGTGAGATCATCCGCACCATAATTGAGGGAAAGTCTTTGACAAATTATACCTTGGAACAGATTGCGGATGCTGCTGGAGTCAGCATTGATGAAGCCAGCGTTCTGCAAATGGGCAGCCAAGCCCCTGTCCATTAATCAACACCGCCCCTTCGAGGGGCGGCTTTTTATAAATCAGTTAAACAGATTCTGTGCAGTCTGCACATCGTTCTGAATCACGCACAGGGCGGCGTCCACGGCTTTGCCGACGGCCTCCTGAACGATTTTCATTTCCGCCTGAGAAAACCTTCCTGTAACCCAATCAATCATCTCGTAATCGGGGTGTTCCGGCGCGCCGACGCCCACACGGATTCTTGGGAACTGGTCGGTGCCGAGATGGGCAATAATATTTTTCAGTCCATTGTGCCCGCCCGCGCTGCCGCCTGCCCGGATACGGAGTTTACCCAGGGGGAGGACCACATCGTCGGAGATGACCAGCACATGATCCTGTGGTATTTTATGGAATCCGCCCGCCAGTTTGACGGCCTCTCCGCTGAGATTCATATACGTCTGGGGCTTAATGACCAAAACGCGCTGGCCGCCCGCGCGGACCTCCCCGGCCAGCGCTCTGTATTTCAGCTTGTTGATCTTAATATTTTCCCTTTCTGCCAGCTCGTCCGCGGCCATAAATCCGATATTGTGCCTTGTGGCTTCATATTCTTTACCGGGATTTCCCAAACAAACCAAAAGCCAGTCCATAACAAATAACAACCTCCAAACTTTCCTTCGTTCTCTCATCAAAAAAGCGCCCGGCGTGGGCGCTCTTTCCTATTAAACCATTAAACCCAAAGTTTTGAGACAGAAATTTCCTGATAGATTCGTTCGATGGCCTCCGCGAAAATAGGCGCGACGGTCAGATAACGAATTTTGCTGCTCAGGGACGGATCCACAGGGGAGATGGTATCCAGAAACGCCAGTTCCGTAATGGGGCTTTCGTTGATCCGGTCGATGGCGGGGCCGGACAGCACGCCGTGGGACGCGCAGGCATACACGCTTTTCGCGCCGCCCACTTCCACAATGGCTTTTGCGGCGTTGCATAAGCTTCCGGCGGTGTCCACCATGTCATCAAAGAGGATGCAGTCTTTGCCCTTCACGTCGCCGATCAGATTCATGACCTCGCACTGATTGGCTTTTTGCCGCCGCTTATCCACAATAGCCATATTCATATGGAGATTCTGCGCAAAGGCGCGCGCTCTGGAGACAGAGCCGACGTCGGGCGAAACGACCATCATTTCTTCGCATTTTTCCCCGAACTTCTTGGCATAATAGTCAACAAAGATGGGTTTTCCATACAGGTTGTCCACGGGAATATCGAAAAATCCCTGTATCTGCGCTGCATGAAGGTCCAGCGTCAGCACACGGTCGGCTCCGGCGGCCACCAGCATATTCGCCACCAGTTTTGCAGAGATGGGGTCTCTGGCTTTTGCCTTGCGGTCCTGCCGGGCGTAGCCGAAATAGGGGATTACCGCGGTGACGCGGCCTGCGGAAGCGCGTTTCACCGCGTCGATCATGACCAGCAGCTCCATCAGGTTGTCGTTGACCGGACTGCTGGTGGACTGCACCAGAAACACGTCCGAGCCGCGCACCGACTCATAGATGGACGCGCACACCTCTCCGTCGGCAAAATGACCGATTTCCGCGCTTCCCATTTGAATGCCGATCAGC
>CAMWQV010000074.1 GCA_947176425.1 uncultured Clostridia bacterium | reverse complement strand
GAGACGCCCATCGGCTATCAGCCAAAGCCCGAGGACATCAATATGGAAGGCTTGTACATCAGCCGTGAGACGCTGGAGGGCCTGCTGACCGTGGATAAGGAACTGTGGAAGGAAGAAGCTGCGGGAATCCATGAGTTCTACGGCAAATTCGGCGATAAGGTTCCTCAAGGACTGCGCGACGAGCTGGCAAAACTGGAAGAAAATCTTAAATAATATATCTATGACAGACCGCCGCAGCCATTGGGGTTCCGGCGGTCTGTTTTATACTTGATTTTAAATATAAGGAGAAAAAACATGGAGCATACGATCAAAAATGACTTTCTGCGCATGACCATCAACGACATCGGAGCACAGATGATGAGCATCACCGCCGCGGACGGCACAGAATATCTCTGGAACGGTGACAGCGCATATTGGGGCGGCCGTGCGCCGAACCTGTTTCCCTATGTGGGACGTCTAACCAACGACACCTATACCGTTGACGGGAAATCTTACCAAATGGGCCGCCACGGATTTTCCCGCCATGAACAGTTTGAAGTTCAGCCTCAAGGTCCGGACAAGACCACTTTCCGAATCACGGCAAATGAAAAAACACTGGCTGTATATCCCTGGAATTTTTCTTTTTCCGTGGCCTACGAGCTGGAAGGCAGCACCGTATTTATCACTTACTGTGTTGAGAACCGCGACAGCAAAGAGATGTACTTTGGTTTGGGCGCACATCCCGGCTTCCGGGTCCCGCTGGAGGAAGGCAGAAGCTTTACCGACTACAAATTGACTTTCAGCCGTCCCGCCCAGCCGTGGCGTGTGGAAATGACGGACGCGTGTATGATGAACGGCCAGCAGACGCCCTATCCGCTGAAAAACGGTGTGGAGATGCCCCTTCAGCACGATCTGTTTGACCGTGACGCCGTCGTCCTGACCAATATGGACCGGACCGTCACGCTGTCCGCCGGTGAAGGTACAAAAGGGCTGACCCTGTCTATTCCGCGGATGCGGTATTTAGGTGTGTGGCATACGCCGAAAAGTGACGCGCCGTTTGTCTGTCTGGAGCCGTGGGTAAGTTTGCCGTCCCGTCAGGATATCGTGGAGGATTTCGCACAGCAGAACGACCTTCTGGCCCTTGCACCGGGTGAGATTTACCGGAATCGCTGGAGTATTACTGTTTTTTGATATCTACAGCAACTTCTATAAGCGCACCCCCTGTCAATTCCAAATTATCTGCTGAAATGCACAAAAAAAAGGTTGAAACTTCCACATAGTAGACATTGAGTTTTTGAAAAAAGGGTGGTAAAATAAAGCATATCGGAGAAGGGCGGGAGCGATACCCTGCCCGCTCTGCAAAAATGAGGAGGATACAACCGTTATGAATGCTTATGTCGAAAGCGTGATCGAGAATGTCCGGAAAAAACACGGTCATGAACCTGAATTTGTGCAGACCGTTGAGGAAGTCTTTTCGTCTATCTCCCCGGTGATCGATAAACACCCGGAATACGAGAAGGCCGACCTGCTGAACCGTATGGTGGAGCCGGAGCGGATGTTTACATTCCGCGTTGTGTGGATGGATGACAACGGCAATTATCATACCAATATCGGCTACCGCTGCCAGTTCAACGGCGCCATCGGACCCTACAAGGGCGGCCTGCGGTTCCAGCCTAACGTGTACCCCGGTATCATTAAATTCCTGGGTTTTGAGCTGATATTCAAGAACAGCCTCACCGGATTGCCCATCGGCGGCGGCAAGGGCGGCAGCGATTTCGACCCCTCCGGCAAATCTGATGCGGAGATTATGCGTTTCTGCCAGAGCTTCATGACCGCGCTGTACCGCTATATCGGGCCTGACATCGACGTTCCGGCCGGTGATATGGGCGTTGGCGGACGCGAGATCGGCTACCTCTTTGGACAGTACCGCCGGTTGAAAGGCGTTTGGGAGAACGGTGTGCTGACCGGCAAGGGCTTTTCTTTCGGCGGCAGCCTGACCCGTCCCGAAGCTACCGGCTACGGCGCGATGTATTATTTGCAGGAAGTCCTCAAGCACGAGGGCGAGGATATCAAGGGCAAAACCATTGCCTGCGCCGGTTTCGGCAACGTGACCTGGGGCATCTGTAAGAAAGCAAACCATTTGGGCGCAAAAGTCGTCACCTTGTCCGGTCCTGACGGCTATGTCTATGATCCCGACGGCATTTCTTCTTCCCAGGAGAAGATCGATTATCTTGTGACTATGCGCAACTCCGGCCGCAACAAGGTTCAGGATTACGCGGACAAGTTCGGCGTTGAGTTCCACCCCGGTGAAAAACCCTGGGGCGTCAAGGCAGACGTGATTATGCCGTCCGCTATGCAGAACGACGTGCATATGGAACACGCCAAGCAGATTGCGGCAAACGGAATCAAGTATTACATTGAAGTCGCCAATATGCCCACAACAAACGACGCGCTTCAGTTCCTGATGAGCCAGCCGAATATGATCGTTGCACCGTCGAAGGCGGTCAACGCAGGCGGCGTTGGCGTATCGGCGCTGGAGATGAGTCAGAACAGCGAGCGGCTGGTCTGGACGGCGGAAGAAGTTGACGCCCAGCTGCGCAAGATGATGGAGAACATCCACCGCGTATCTATGGAAGCAGCTGAGGAGTACGGACTCGGTTACAATCTGGTTGCCGGTGCGAATATTGCGGGCTTCAAGAAGGTTGCGGAAGCGATGATGGAGCAGGGCATTTTCTAGGTCTTAATTTTGCGGTTATGGGGGGCTGCCTGTATGGACAGCCCCCTTTTTATTTTAGTCCTAAAGGGGATAAGATTGTAAGACCTGATTGATAAATATGCAGTTCAGGACAGCGAAGAAGTCCGTCTTATTTCCCCCATGGATACGCTCATGCGAGATCAAACCTGGCTGAAAACATTTTTTGACTATTCTTATACATTTGAGTATTTCAAGAAAAAGGGGATGAAATGGCCGCTGTCGATCCTTGTTGGAAATCGGTTTGTTTTGTAGGGTATTTTGATTGCAAGATGGAGTGGCGAACCAAAAGATTTATCATCAAAGAGAAAAACGTATTCGACTCCGCTTATAACGATCACAAGGGTATCGAACTTGCCTTACAAGATTTAGCCGCTTTTCATGGGGCCGAGGATATTGTCGAAAAGAAGAACTGCTTATAAATATCGAGCGTTCCAGAAAAAGGCGTGACAAACCGGCGTCCAGCGTATATAATAGCAGAAGGATTTCAGAAAAAAAGGAGCCGGTCCTATGACAGAAACGATCAAAGCGGAGGCCCTTACGCTGGCCCCCGCGCTGCAAGACTTGTTTTATACCCTCCACGCCGCCCCCGAACTGGGACGGCATGAGCATCATACAGCCAGTGTGATTCGCGCACATCTCACCGCACTGGGAATCAGCCACATATCCCTTGCCGAAACCGGTACATTAGCAGTGATTCAAGGCCGCGGTCCCGGGCGCACGATTGGATTTCGTGCGGACATCGACGCCCTGCCCATTACCGAGGAAACCGGCCTGCCCTACGCTTCCCGTACTCCCGGAGTGATGCACGCCTGCGGACATGATTTCCATACGGCGGCGTTATTGGGGGCGGCGGAGCTGTTCCAGCGGCGCCGCGGCGATTTCAACGGAAATGTCAAGCTGTTTTTCCAGCCAGACGAGGAGGGAGACGGCGGCGCGGCACGAATGATTGCCGCCGGAGGTATGGAAAATCCCCATGTTGACGCCATGCTCTGCTGCCATGTGGAAAGCGGTATTCCCACCGGTACGCTCACGGTCCGTAGCGGTCCGATCTGTGCGGCTTCAAATCCGTTCACAGTCACGATACGCGGAAAAGGCACCCACGGCGCAAAACCACATTTAGGCACAGATGTGATCGTTGCCGGAGCGCAGATTGTCACCGCACTGCAAACCATTTCCAGCCGCCGCACTTCCCCCGCAGAACCGGTGATTGTTACAGTCGGGACGTTCCACAGCGGCACCGCCGGAAACGTCATGCCGGAAGAAGCGGTTCTTACCGGCATCCTGCGCACGATGGGCGGGGAGGCGCGGGCGCGTGTCAAAAACGATTTCCGTTCGGTCGTAACAGGCATTGCGGCGGGAATGGGTGTGGAAGCGGAGATTGAGATATTCGAGAGCTATCCCGGCTGCCGCAACGATCCCGCCGTCACAGGACTGCTGCGCCGGTCAGCGGCAAAAATTTTGGGGGAGTCCAATATTCTGGAACTGCCGGAACCGTCTCTTGGCACGGATGATTTCGGGTATTTCAGCGATATTGTTCCGGGCTGTTACTATTATATCGGCGTTGGGAATACGGAAAAAGGCTTCACCTGCCCGAACCACAATCCGCATTTTGCCGCCGACCCTGACGCCCTGCCGCTGGCAGTGGCGGTGGAAGTACAGGCGGCGCTGGACTATCTCGCACAGGAGGCTTGACCGATGATTTTTCCGGCTGCCCCGCAGACAGGGGACTTGATTATGCTGCTGCTGCCTTCCTCGCCGTTAGCGGAAGGGGTGTCTGTTGAGGAGATTGCCGCATCCGTTGAATCGCTGGGCTTTCGGACGCGAATCGGAGCATCCTGCCGCAGCGTCACAGCCAGCGGCTACGCTGCCGCCGAAGCGTCTGTTCGGGTTCGTGATATTCATGAGGCGTTCAGCGATCCGGAGGTGAAAGCAGTTTGGTGTGTCCGCGGCGGAAGTACGGCATGGCAGCTGCTGCCCCTGCTGGACTATGATCTCATTGCGAAAAACCCAAAACCGTTTATCGGATTCAGCGATATCACGACGCTGCACATGGCAATTCAACAGCATTGCGGATTTGTTACATTTCACGGCCCCACAGCAAACCGCGTTCCGGATTGGGATGATTTTACCCGCCAAAGCCTGAAAAACGCGCTGACTGCACAGGGCGCGTTACAGATAGAAAATCCTCCGGGAGAGCCTGTGAAAATTCTGCGTCCGGGCCGGGCCTCCGGGGTGCTGACAGGCGGGAATCTGTCGCTGGTAAAAACATCTGTCGGAACACCTTGGCAGATTGACGCGAAAGATAAAATTCTCTATTTGGAGGATGTGGGGGAAGCGGTCTACGCCCTGGAGCGTATGCTGAGCCAGCTTTTATATGCGGGGATACTGGATTCCGCCGCAGGTTTGGTGTTCGGCGTTTTCACCGGCTGCAAAAATGCCTATCAAAAAGACTACGGTCCGGAACAGCTTCTGCAAGAATTTTTCGCCGAATGGCCGAAACCTGTTCTTTACAATCTATACTCCGCACACTGCAAGCCTATGACCACACTCCCGCTGGGTACAGTCTGTACTGTGGATGGAGAGAAGGGCACGATTTCGGTCACAAGATAAAACAGGACCGCTCCCCGGAATACAGGGAGCGGTCTGAGATTCTGCGTTTTTCAGCTGTTTTTAATCCTCGAAATTCACATACATGTCCTCAGTTTTCTGATGTGCTGCCTGGAGTTTTAAGAGTATCTCCCGCGTGTGATTCCAGTCGTAAGTCTCCGGGATCATCATTTCACGGGTGATATACTCCATCACATTGTCAATACTGTTGAAAAGTGTTGTGTACATTTTTTGATATAACTCTAACATGGGTTGATTCCTCCTTTTTGTTTTTCTCAACAGTTCCGCCGTCAGGGGTGGGAACCCTTCCCGGCCCCATCGGGCATTCCTGCTGAGACAAACAAAAGCGGTGCAGGATAAAGCCACCCCACACCGCATATATCTAACACCCAAATCCCTGATGAAATCTAAAAACAGACCTTGAAAAATTTGCGGAGATCCGTTATAATAGGGACTGGCGTAGCAAATTGCTATTGTGTGGGAGTGAGGCTAAACGGGATTTCCCGCATAGGGGCGTGAGGGGGGTCGAGGCCCTCACGTCCTGCCTTCATTTGTCTCGCCTCTACTATACCACACCATTGAAAAATTTACAAGTAGTTTTTCATCATAATTCGACGAAAAGATTTTTGGATTAAATAAACTGACAGCCGGAGTATCTGAATACTTCGGCTGTTTACCGCTCTTAGGTGAAATGAGTAAAATTTATGGGAAAATATTCTTTAGAGAATTGACATTTGCTGTTAATCACTATATAATATTCCTTGCCATAAAGACCGCGCCGGGCAGAGCAAACTTTCTTAAAGCTCGACGAAGCGATAAAATCAGGTGGTTGTGCGATATCCGATGCTGAGAAGGCTCGGACCGTTCTTTTCAGAAACACATCCGATAACCTCCTTAGCATTGTGCGAAAGGAGGGTGATAACTGGTGACTACATACGAATCTGTCATATTGGTCCTGACCGTCATAAGTATTATAATTGACGTTATCGGACTGATTGCTCACATCGTAGACACCAAAAGGAAGTAGACTGAACGCCACCTACTGCAATAGGTGACGTTCATTTTGGGTGTTTATAGCATCCTAGTACTTAACCTTAAAGCAACCGCCTAACGGTCTTTATGGTATTATTATAGCAGTTGTTGTTTGTGTTGTCAATCTCATTTAAAGAATTTTTACATTTTTCCGTTGCCCTTCAGAGGAACTGTTTCATAAATCACTGACAGCCGGAGTAACTGAATACTCCGGCTGTCAACCGTTCAGGCGGAATTATTTTCCGAAATTCTCAATAATATCAACGATCTCCATACCGATTCTCTGCTGCGCTTCTTTGGTAGCGGCACCGATATGCGGGGTGCAGGAAACGGCGGGATGGTTGTACAGGGCTTTGTTGCTGGCAGGCTCGTCGGCATAGACATCCAGACCGGCGGCGCGGATTTTGCCGGAGTTCAGGGCTTCCAGCAGATCGTACTCATTGACGTTGTCGCCGCGGCTGGTGTTGATAAAGACAACGCCGTCTTTCATCTTGTCGATGTTTTCTTTGCAGATGAGCTTGACGCCATTGAGGGACGGCGTATGCAGGGAGATAAAATCGGAACGTTCCAGCAGTTCGTCCAGCTCCACATATTTCATGCCGATTTCGTCCTCAATTCCGGGCACATGGAAGATATCCTGGGCAATGACCTCCATCCCGACGCCCTTCGCCATTCTGCCGAGAGCCTGGCCGATGCGTCCGAAACCGATAATGCCCAGCGTTTTGCCGCCCAGTTCAATGCCCTTGCCATACGCTTTTTTCTCCCATTTATCCTCACGCATGGTGTGGCCCGCGACGGAGATAAAGCGGGCGCAGGAGAACATATGGCCCATAGCCAGTTCCGCCACGGAGTTGGAGGAAGCGCGGGGGGTATTTTTCACGGTGATTCCGGCGTCTTCCGCATACTTGACGTCGATATTGTCAACGCCCACGCCGCCGCGGATAATCAGTTTCAGCTGGCCGCCTTTGGCCTCATCTAACTGCTTCTGCCGGACTTTGGTTGCGCTGCGTACTACGACCGCGTCAAAATCACGCAGAGCCGCGCCCAGCTCGTCGGGACCATAAAAGCGTTCTGTCACTTCATGTCCGTTTGCTTTCAGTTTTTCCAGAGCGGATTTGTCCATTCCGTCGGTAACAAGGATCTTCATACAGATAACTCTCCTATCAAATCATATGGTTCAGGAATTTTCCTGCTCGAACTTTTTCAGGAACTCCACCAGCGCCTCGACGCCTTCTTTCGGCATGGCGTTATACACGCTGGCGCGCAGTCCGCCGACGCTCTTATGGCCCTTGAGGTTGTCGTAACCGGCGGCTTTGGTAGCGGCAACGACTTTCGCGTCCAGGTCTTTATCGCCGGTCACGAAGGGGATGTTCATAAGAGAGCGGGAATCTTTCTCCACAGTACCCTTGAACATTTTCGAGTTATCCAGGAAATCATACATGACCTGCGCCTTGTCAATGTTCATCTTTTCCATCGCTTCCAGACCGCCGATGCTCTTGAGGTACTTGAAGACCTTGCCGCAGCAGTAGATGGCCCAGCAGTTGGGGGTGTTGTACATGGAGTCGTTGTCCGCGTGGGTCTTGTAGCTCATATAGG
>CAMWQV010000073.1 GCA_947176425.1 uncultured Clostridia bacterium | reverse complement strand
GAAGTTATTGACTACCATCTCGAAACCGGCGGGGATATGTCCTTCCATTTTTTCCTCGACCTTTTTAATCGCCCAGCCGCCCAAGGGACCGCAGATCATAGCGCCGATAAACATGGTGCTGTCGGTAGAAGCGATTGCGCCCAGGGTAGCCAGCGCACCGGCAACCGCGCCTTTCTGACCGCCGACCGCTTTACCGCCGGTATAAGCGATGAGGATTGGGAGCAAATACTGGAGCATAGGGGAGACCATTTTTGCGATGGTAGCGTTAGGGAACCATCCGGCCTCAATAAACAGCGCGGCAATCAGGCCCCAGGCAATAAACGCACCGATATTGGGCATGACCATACCGCTCAGAAATCTGCCGAATTTTTGTACTCGTTCTTTCATGAGTTGTCCTCTCTTTCTCAAGAAAAATTTAGAAAGCATCAGATGGGCCGAACAGCCCCGCAATTACACCTCTTTAACTTCGGTATATTCCCGATACCGCTGATCGGGCAGGTGGTCGGTAATGATGCAGGCCATATCCAGCGGGAACACCAGCGCGGCGGCAACTTTGCCGAATTTGCTGGAATCGACCAGCACATAAACATTCTGCGCTCTGGAAGCGGCCAGATACTTGGCGGCGGCTGATTCCGGGCTTGGCGTGGTACAGCCCTGCCCGATGGTGATGCCGGTTACGCCGATAAAGGCTTTGGTGAAGTTATAGCGCCGCAGGGAATCCATCGTTTCCGCGCCCTCCACGCTCATCGTACCCGGTTTCAGCGCACCGCCCAGCACGTAGGTCCGCAGTCCTTTTTCCATCAGCCGGAAAGCGCACTCAATATTGTTAGTCACGAACAGAGCTTTTGTCGCCTGCAAATGCTGCACCATCTGCAAGACGGTCGTCCCGGCGTCCATATAGACCACATCATCGTCCTTGATGAGGCTCACGGCATACCGTGCGATCCGGTCTTTTTCTTCCATGGACATCCGGCGTTTGACTTCCATATCCGGCTCCATCACATGGAATTCCTCTTCGATCAGGACCGCGCCTCCGTGGACTTTATTCAATCTTCTCTGTCGGGCCAGCATATTGAGATCACGCCGTATCGTAGCTTCCGACGCGCCTGTCACCTGGCACAGATCGGTCACGCTGACGGCGCGTCTTTCCGCCAATTCCGATAAGATCACCTCCGTCCTTTGCTCAGCCAGCATAAGAAATCCCCCTTTCTCGTTTTCGTCTTGATTGTTTTTGACTGTACAATCATAATACATCATCTTCCAATCAAAGTCAAGCGTTTATAGTCATTTTCAATCACAAAAAATCACGTCTGATTTTGGTAAAATTCACTAATCAATCAAAATCAAGCAAAACCGGTAAGCTTGCATTCTCTCCATTACAATGTTATACTTTTGTACAAATTTATGAAAGAAAGTGAGAAAACATGAAACAAAGAGCAATCAGTACGCAAATGATGACCGATTTGCTGACCGGCAAACTATCTCCTCTCCATCAGGCAGTACTCCGTGATGACACGCTCTGTCTGGAGCTGCGCGGGACATCCATCAATATCTACTACCGCGGCGGAAGTATGTTCCGCGTGACGGAAAGAGCGAATGGCTACGATCTGAATTTCAATACTGGCTATTGCACCTGCCGTCAGCTTCCGGAACACCCCGGCATACAGGAGGCAGTCGAAAAGATACCGCAGTACAAGCAGGAAATGGACGCCTATTTTCATAAAGTACACGGCTATGAGAGAGAATTTCAGCAGATGATCTCCCGCATCAACAATCGGACCGGCGACCTGTCCAGATCAACAGATTATTACATAGCGGACCTGGAGTTCATGGACACAGAAGACCTCAAAGCGCGTTTTGACATGATTGGCGTCAAGTGGCTGTCAAAGGGCGCGGACCGGAAGAATCTTTCCAAACCTTCTCTGTCTCTGATGGAACTGAAATTCGGGGATGGTTCTCTTGGAGACGCCGCCGGTATTGAAAAACATTTGCAGGATCTGAACGCGGTCCTGAGCAACCAGAATAAAGTAACCGGTTTAGCGCAGAACATGACAGAAGTATTCCGTCAAAAATGCCGTTTAGGACTGATCGACGGCTTGCAGGAAAAACAGTACGATATTACGATTACCCCTGAAAATCCGGAAGTACTGTTTATTTTTGCGGAACATGACCCGGATAAGAGCGAGCTTGGCAGGATTCTCAGCAATATTCATCCGGAGGACTACGCTTTTCCAATCCATATAGCGGCTTCTTCGGCAGTGGGTTACGGACTTTTTGCGAACCGTTTCCTGACAATCTCAGAATTTTTATCGAAATAACGCCTAAAAACGGCGGGAACCATCAAACACGGTTCCCGCCGCAGTATTTACATCAGAGGATCCAGCTGCATGACCGGATGGTTTTTCTCTGACAAGAAGCTCATCAATTCTTCGGGGTCGCTGGTGATCGTCTCGTCGCCGATCATATCGGTAAAGTTGTCAATGCCAAGCATTTCTTTGGCGGTTGCGTTGAGGCGTGCGGAGACATCGTCTTTCAGTTCTTTGGGCATCCAAACGATACGGGCGACGCCGCCTTCCGCAGCGGCAAATTTCTTACTGGAAATAAAGTGCCGTCCATGGCCCATAAAACCGGGAGTCTGCACGCCGCCGCCGGTCATAGATGCCAGCTCACCGAAGGTCATACCGGTGGGTGTCATCCCCTTAAACTCACGGTTGCAGATGACCAGGCCGTTAGAAATCGGCTCAATTCCGCAGATACACTCAAAGCAGCCGCAGGAGGTCATGGGGTCTTCCATGATGGAGTACAGGCTCACATGCTCCACCGCGCCCTGGGTAGCGGAGTGAACCATCCGGTCAACATCGGGATAATAACCCATTTTCTCATCGGTGCAGCCCTCTTTGCTGATGGGCTGACAGGGACCGGCGTCATTGAGTTCTTTTGTGGCTTTCGCATCCAGCCAGCTCACCGCGCCGCACAAGCCCAGACGTTCCGGCGTCACCACGCAGCAGTGGCTGGGGGCAAAGGACTGACACAGAATACAGGTATAGAACTGATCCACGCTCTCGTCCGTCATGGAATTGAGGCGGTCGTCACGGGCATTATACGCGGGCATAGCTTCTTCCTTGAGGATTTTTGTTGCTTTCTCCGGGTCAGTGACCAGAGTGATCTGGCACTTGTCAACAACGGCGTCGAACTCGTCCATAATCATATGATACAGCACTTCGCCGAAATGCTGCATCCGCAGGCCCTTGTCGTAAGCGTCATTCGAGATGCGGATACGGAACTGATTCCGCTGTCCGGTGTGCATGACGCCCTCCATATAGTTGAACCATGCGTGAATTTTGCGTTCAATAACGGATTCAAAATCCTTCTGCATTTTCGCGCCTGCGACTTCGATATAGGTTGCAAGTGCGTATTCCACGTCGCCGCTGTCGATATCGGGACCGTCCACAACGATTTTATGGTCCTCGACTTCCTCCATTCCGCGGGTAGTGACCAATTCGCAGGTAGTATTTTTGCTGGACCAGAATTCGACCTTCATATCCGCTTTCCGGATGATCTCGCCCTCAAAAGCGGCGGCAAAAGCGACAGGAATAGGCAGTTCTTTGACTTTGATCTTAATATTGCGCATGGCCAGAGAGTGCCTGACGGTCTCGTCATAATTTGTGACAGACTCCAGCGCGCCCGGTACCTGGACATCGCCCAAATCCTGGTCAACAATCACGGGGAAGCCAAGAGCAATCGCGCCCGCGCCCGCAGACACGACCACTTCATTGAGCGGCCCGAAGGTATTGACAAATGCAGGAACACGGTCTTTCGTATACGCCAGCAGTCCGGCAAGATCACCGGGCGTAGCGTTGCCGAAGATCAGCGCGGCGCGGATAGCGACCGTAACAACATGGATCACAGACGTAACGTCATGGCCCAAAGGCACGACACGCAGTTCCAGGCCCATTTTCACGCCCTCCGCGAGAGCCTGTTCGATGCAGTCGCCGATCATAAAGGTCATGATACCCTTTGATTGATAATCTTTGACGACTTTTGCAACTGCGCCGGGTTCGTCCGCCTTGCCGAGTACTACCGCTACACCGGGAATGTCTCCGGTAACAAGTGGAACGCCCAAGGAGCGGATAATGGGGTCCGGAACAAAACCGATTCCGGAATCTTCTGCGTAGGGGTCCGCACCGTTGAGATATTTCAGGCCCTCAATGATCTCCGCGCCCACAGCGGTAGCAAGTCCAGCGTTCAAAGCCTGTCCCAAATCGTCCTGATTGGTGATAAGGCTCTTGAGAACGCCCACGCAGGCGGGCAGGTCCCCAAGGGTTTTTACTTTGACACCGGTTGCGGCATAGATAGCAGGGAAGAAGTACGCGGTATCAGGAAACGCTACAGGGGTGTCGGCGCCGTTAGCGGCAATCGCGTCGTTGACGGCTTTTTCAGTCAGCCCCGCCACGGCATTGGAACCGGCATAGATCAGATCAGTCAATGCACTCATGAAGAAAACAACCTCCTGTCAATTTATTGCCAAAGCAATCGTAACTATAATATACCAAAAAATCCCGCATTTGTATAGTCTTTTTCGGCCTTTTGCTGAAAAAATTTTTAAGGGGAGAAAGCGAAAAAACCAAGAAACCCCGTCTGGGGGGACGGAGTTTCCTGGTGTGTGTTGTGTGTGTTTTAGGAGGGAGAAATCGCATCGGGTGTTACCCCTTTGCTGACTGTAATAATACTGGATGTTTAAGAAGAAATCATGAAATCGCTGTAAACAAATTATGAACTCTTGATTATAACCAAAGAAAACGTTATCTTTGTTATCTTTATTTTAATTTCTGCCATTCGCTCACAGCCAGCTGGTCGCAGCGGTTATTAAAGGGATTTTGCGCGTGGCCTTTGACCCAGTGGGTGCGGACCTCATGCACTTCGCACAGGTCCAGCAGGATACCCCACAAATCCGGATTCAGGGCCGGTTTTTTATCGCTCTTGACCCAGCCTTTCGCACGCCAGCTTTTCGCCCAGCCCTTTTCCAGCGCGTCAATAATATACTTGCTGTCAGAGTACAGTTCCACGATACAGGGTTCTTTCAGGGCCTGGAGCGCACGAATGACGCCGGTTAGTTCCATACGGTTGTTTGTGGTATCTCGCTCACCGCCGGACATCTCTTTCGTATGCTCACCGTATTGCAGGATTGCGCCCCAACCGCCTGGGCCGGGATTGCCGGAACATGCGCCGTCAGTATAAATTGTGATAGTTTTCATGAATAACTCCTAAAATAAGAAAATTCAGTGTCGTGATCTGGGGACAAATCCATCATCCAAAAGAATTAGTCCATTGTCTTTTTCCCATATGGCAATATGCTGTAAAATCAGTTGTTCAATCTCCTTATTTGCGGAACGTCCGTGACGGTCTGCAATATATTTCAGTTTATCCATTGTTTCAGTCGGGATGCGGAGCGCATACTGAGGATGTTTATGGGGTCCATTAGGCATATTATATTCCCCTTTCTGTTGCCAATATGATTATATAATATCATAAAGAATAAATCTTGAAAAGCTATTGACAGCATAATGGAAACCACCTATAATATTGACAGCAGGTGGACATACACCTAGGGAAAGGGGGGATGAACAATGGAAAAGCAGACGTGCGGACAATGTATTTATTATGTGAATCACTACATAAAAGAAAAAAGACGGTATGTTTCTCTCGATTCAGGCCACTGTAGATGCCCTTTGTGTCGGCGAGTAAAAAAGAGAACAATGATTACACTGGCCTGCGAATATTTCAAAAGCTTGAAAGAACAGTAAATTTATTGGAAAAAATTCTGGAGAACTGCCATTTTAGCAAGTTCTCCGGAATTTTAATTATTATTCGTCTGTACTTTCGACAGTCTCTTCTGTGCTGGTCTCTTCAGCGTTTTCTTCTTCTGGTTCTTTCTCCGCCAGCGCGATAGAGATCACGCGGTCATCTTCTTCTTTAAACCGCATCACGATCACACCCTGTGTCGCACGGCCGCAAGTCTTGATTGTTCCAACGTCAGTACGGATCAACACGCCTTTTTCGGTAATAATAAGCAAGTCTTCGCTGCCGTCAACGACCTTAATTCCGACGACGAGACCGGTTTTTTCCGTTATGGCATAGTTTTTGATTCCGATACCGCCGCGATTGGTGATTCTGTAATCTTCTACAGGTGTACGTTTTCCGAACCCATTTTCGGTGATTGTCAGCACAGTTTTTCCCGCAGTAGCCCGTGCCGCGCCCACGACATAATCGCCTTCTTTTAACCGAATACCCCGCACGCCGACTGCATCGCGTCCCATTGGGCGAATATCGGTTTCGGGGAAGCAGACCGCCATACCGTTGTGCGTGGCGATGAGGATTTTTTTGCTTCCATCTGTCTCCCGGACGCTGATTAATTCGTCGCCCTCATCCAGTTTCAGAGCTCGAATGCCATTGCTCCGCAGGTTCTTCAACGTTTCACCCGGCAGACGTTTAACAGTACCGTTCCGTGTCACCATCACCAGGAATCTTTCTCCGGTCACGATATCGTCGGTTTTAATCATCGCGCTCACACTCTCACCGGCTTCCACCGGGAGAACGTTAACGATATTTGTGCCTTTGGCGGTTTTTCCGGAAGCAGGGATTTGATATCCTTTTCTTCTGTAGACCCGTCCTGTATTGGTAAAAAACAGGATATAATCGTGAGTAGAGGCAGTAAATACGGTATTCACATAATCTTCTTCTTTAGTAGACATGGACTTATTGCCCTTGCCGCCCTTGCCCTGAATGCGGTACTCGCTGGCGGGGGTCCGTTTGATATAGCCGCCGCTGGTCAAGGTATAGACGCACTGCTCCTCGTCAATCAGGTCTTCGATATCGATCTCATCCTCAACGTCCTGAATCTCGGTCATACGGTCATCGCCGTACTTGTCACGAATTGCGGCTAATTCTTCCCTCAGAGTCTGGCGCAGGAGTTCCTTGTCGGAGAGCAGTTTTTCATAATACGCGATGCGTTCTTTAATTTCATCATATTCGGCCTGTAATTTTTCACGGTTCAAACCCTGTAGAGCAATCAGCCGCATATCACAGATGGCCTGAGCCTGCACGTCATCCAGCTGAAAGCGTTCCATCAGGCGTCCTTTGGCATTGTCGTAGCTGGAACGAATAATATGGATTACTTCGTCAATATTATCTTGTGCAATCAGCAATCCCTCCAGCAGATGGGCGCGCTCCTGTGCTTTTTTTAGATCGTACTGCGTCCGCCGGATAATGATCTGTTCCTGAAACGCAATATATTCGTCTAATATATTTCTCAGAGAAAGGATTTTAGGCTGTTTCTGGTCATCCACGAGCGCAAGCATGATAACGGAGAAATTGGACTGCATAGCGGTCTGTATAAAGAGCTTATTCAAAACGACTTGTGGGTTTGCGTCTTTTTTCAGCTCGATAACAACGCGCATACCGTTCCGGTCGGTCTCATCTCGGATATCGGAAATACCGTCCAGCCGTTTATCCTTGACCTGATCGGCCATATTTTTGATAAGCTGCCGTTTATTGACCTGATAGGGTAGTTCGGTGACGATAATCCGGATACGCCCTTTGCTGAACTCCTCAAATTCCGTCCGCGCACGCAGAACGATTTTTCCCCGTCCGGTAGCATAGGCGGCGCGGATTCCGGACCGGCCCATAATAATGCCCTTTGTGGGGAAGTCAGGACCTTTGACATGTTCCATCAGGTCACTGACTGTGGCGTCAGGATTGTCAAGCACACAGATTACGGCGTTGATGACTTCCCGGAGGTTATGTGGCGGAATATTGGTCGCCATACCCACGGCGATGCCGCTGGAGCCGTTGACCAGCAAGTTGGGGAAACGGCTGGGCAGCACACGGGGTTCTTTCCGGCTTTCGTCGAAGTTGGGGTCCCAATCGACAGTATCTTTGTCAATATCCCGCAGCATCTCGTTTGAGCGCTGGGACAATCTCGCCTCCGTATACCGGTACGCGGCGGGGGGATCTCCGTCC
>CAMWQV010000072.1 GCA_947176425.1 uncultured Clostridia bacterium | reverse complement strand
GATGAAAGTGGAGCGTAGGAAATATAGTGCAGGAGCGGTAAAACTGTCCTTTTGGTTCCATGAGTTCCGTAAGACAGTGCAGCTTCTCGCTGATGGAAATTCTTTTGATGAAATCCGCCGGTTAAGTTCAGAGGAGAATATCTTTGGAACCCCAACGCAGCGGCGAGCAAAACAAATATGCAGTACTGTCTTTACACGAGTGCAGGCTTTAGACAGCAGCTTTTATCTAGTGTTCCTTTCTGGAGACTTGGCAACACAAAAACTGTTTGTGTTAGCAGCAATTATGGCTTGTGATACGCTCTTTTTTGATTTTGTCTACGAGGTCATTCGGGAAAAACTGATCGTTGGGAACAACGAACTAGAGCCAAAAGATATGCGGGTTTTCTTTCGGGATAAACAGGCGCAGGACGAGCGTCTGGCTCTTTGGACAGATCAGACTTGCCAGCGGCTGGGTGCCTGTTATAGAACGATGCTCTATGAAGCGGGACTGACGGATAAAGCAAATGGGACCCGCAAGATATACAAGCCAATCCTGGAAACAGAGCTGCGTCAGTGGCTGGAATCGCATGATATGAGTCTGATCGTCAAGGCTTGGACGGGGGTGAGATGATGCAGGACTTGGCACGGCGTTTGAATGAGATGGAGGCGGCAATCCGCAAACCGTCTTTTCGCAGCAGAAACGGTCGGGCAAATGAAGTCAATTACTGGATTTTTGACTATCACCCAAATCAGGAATTAGAGGTTCGGGAACGGATCAGGTATCTGCTCCATAAAAATCAAAAGGGTGCAGATGGATTTCAACTCGTTGTGTTTGATCTCTATGATTTGATGATTGACCATCTTGAAAGTAAACATTTTTTTGATCAATGTATGACCTTCGAGAAGAAACGGGGGTTAGAGCGTATTGCACAGGCTGTTAACCGCTCCTTGAAAATCAATGATGCAGATAGTCTGCTCGTCCGGCACATCCAAGAACATACGCCGGAAAACGCAGTGGTGTTTCTCTCTGGAATCGGCAAGTGTTATCCCATTCTGCGTTCACACATAATACTGAACACATTGCATCAAGGATTTCAGAAAGCTCCTGTTGTTATGTTTTATCCCGGATGCTATAACGAACAAGATTTGCTTCTGTTCGGCAAGATCAAAGACGACAATTATTATAGGGCATTCCGGCTTGTGAAGTAATGGAGGTATGAGATGCTGATTAAAGATATGTTCCGAAAAGAAATCGACCGTGATATACAAGGCGTTATAATAGCCGGACAGGGAGAGAGCAGGAGTGTCGCGCAGGAACTGGACGAATATGTAGTTACACGAGAGTTACAGCGGTATTTCAGGGATTTTTTTACCGCCTATAAAAAGGGAATTATTGGAAGCACCCCTAAAATGGGCGTATGGATTTCCGGCTTTTTTGGAAGCGGTAAATCACACCTCCTAAAAATGCTTTCTTACCTGCTGAAAAACGAAACGGTCGGCGGAAGACAGGCATTAGATTATTTTATTGAGGACAAAAAAATTGATGACCCCGCGGTTTTGGCGGATATGAAACTTGCGGCAAATACCCCTGTTGACGCGATTCTGTTCAATATTGATGCGAAAAGCGACGCCAACAGTAAACAGAATAAAGATGCGATTGTCAACGTTTTTCTAAGAGTGTTCAACGAGATGCAGGGCTTTTGCGGCTCTCAGCCTGCTTTAGCCGATCTGGAGCGCAGATTATCTGATGCAAGGCGTTTTCAGGAATTTAGAAACGCATTTGACGAGGCGTATGGCAGTGTATGGGAGGATTCCAGACAGGATTTTGACTTTATTCAGGATACTGTTGTGGAAGTGCTGTCTGATATCGGATTTATGAGCGAGGCTGCTGCAAGGAACTGGTGCGAAAAAGCTGTGGAACTCTACCAAATCAGCATTGAGGATTTTGCCAAACGGGTTAAAACCTATATAGACCGGAAAGGCGGAAACCATCATGTTGTATTTTTGGTGGACGAGATCGGACAGTATATCGGTGAAGACTCTAATCTGATGCTGAATCTCCAAACCGTCACAGAGGAACTGGGCAGAGTGTGTATGGGAAAAGCTTGGGTTATTGTGACCAGCCAGCAGGATATTGACTCTATTACGAAAGTAAAGGGCAACGATTTTTCTAAAATTCAGGGGCGGTTTGATACCCGCTTATCTCTGTCCTCCGCCAATGTGGATGAGGTTATCAAAAAAAGGATTCTGGAAAAGAACGAAACAGCAGCAGAAACATTGCGGCTCCTGTATGGTCAGAAAGAAACGGATATCCGCAACAAAATCCTTTTTACCGGTGACGCTGAGAAAAAACTATATGCCGATGGAAATGATTTTGCGGGGATATATCCCTTTGTAGGCTATCAGTTCAATCTCCTGGCAAGTATATTGACTGCTGTCCGTACATACAGCGCGTCCGGAAAGCATCTCTCCGAGGGCGAACGGTCTATGCTTGCCATGTTCAAGGAATCCGCCGAAAAGCTGAAATCCTGTGAAACAGGCGCACTTGTTCCCCTCCATATGTTCTATGACGCTATGGAAAATTTTCTGGACCACTCCCATAAAGGCGTGATTATCCGGGCTTATGACAACAGTTATATCAATCCCGAAAAACGAGAAAGCGGCGTCTTTGCTATTAACGTACTGAAAGTATTGTTTCTTATCAAATATGTTCGAGAGATTGAGGCCAATATCGACAACATTACAAGCTTGATGGTCGATGAGATAAGCGCAGACCGGCTGGAACTGAAAGAACGCGTAGAAGAAGCCCTCAATATTCTGACGCGTCAAATGCTTGTACAGAAAAACGGCAATATCTATGTGTTTCTGACAGACGAAGAACAGGAAATCAACCGTGAGATCGAAAAGCAGGAAATTGATCACAATACGGTTCTCCAGAAAACCGCAGAACTGATCTTTGACGATATTTACCAGGAGAAAAAATACCGTCATCCTGTTTTTAACGGACGGTATGCCTTTGCTTATAATCAGGCTGTGGACGACCAGCCCTATAAACCCACCCAACATTATGACATAGGTTTGCGAATCTTAACGCCGCGCTATGACGGCGGAAAGGATGACAGTACCCTGCGGATTAAATCCGGTCAGGAACGGGAAGTCCTTGTAGTCCTGCCGAATGACAGTGCGTTCTGGGATGAACTGCGGATTTACTTGAAAATTGAGAAATTTTTACAAGGCCCGTCTTCTTCCCAACTGACAAAATATGAGGACATCAAAGAAGCCAAAGGAAAAGAAATGCGCAATCACAGTGCAAACGCCAAGCTGTTTTTGACAGAGGCACTGAAAGAAGCTGTCATCTACGTTAACGGCGACGCTGCCTGTATCTCTGCCAAAGAAGTCGCCGGACGCTTTAACGAATCATTCGGCCGCTGAGTGCAGACGGGCTATCATAAACTCTCCTATATTGACACGCCGGTGGATGACACCAGCATCCGCAAACTCCTACGCAAAACAGACGGTCAGTTCTCCATCGCTTCCGGCGAGCCATCCGTCAACGCCCACGCGCTGGAGGATGTGCTGTCTTACATTGCCGGTAATTCAAGAGTCCATACAAAAACGTCCATGAAAGCCGTAAAGGACCGCTTTATGAAAGCCCCGTATGGATTTGTTGACGACGATATCCATTGGCTGACTGCCTGCCTGTTCAAGCGCGGCGATCTGGATTTTACCGTAAACGGCACGGCTGTTACTCGAATCAATACTCCTGTTGAAGATATCATCAATTTTATCACAAAAAAAGCCTTTGCCGATAAACTTCTTATGGAAGAACATACCCGCGTACCGGAAAAGGAAAAGAAAGCTATTCGGGAGATCATGAAGGAACTGTTCCACGCCGCCAGTACCACAGACGACGAGGATATGCAAATGCAGGATTTCCAGCGTTACTGCAAAAACCTTCTGCGAAATTTGGAGAATTTGGAGAGCAGCTATAAAACCTGTCCCTATTACCCCGGTAAAAAAATCGTGGAAAGCGGAAAACAACTGCTGCGAACAGTTGAGCAGTTGCAGAGGCCTTTGGAGTTTTTCAAAACTATCTCCCGTAAAAAAGATGATTTTCTCGATTTCGCCGAGGACTACGAACCTGTAAACGCCTTTTTCAACGGCGAACAGCGGGAGATTTTCCAGCGGGCAGTGGATATGCTGGCAATCTATGACGACAGCAAAACTTATATTGTAGATGCCGAATTGGAAGATACTGTGCGGCAGATGCGCTCGATCATTCAGAAAGAGCGTCCTTACAGAGATATCCCCAGACTGCCGGAACTGAGAGAAAAATTTATGTCCGCCTATAGGAAGGTATTACAGGCTGAATCCGCCCCTGTACTGGACGCCATTGAACAGGCGAAAAACCGTGTGATGGAAAATCTCAGCGGAAAAGAGTACGCCGCCAGCAAAAAGGAAAACTATCTTTCCCAGTTCGCCGAGTTCCGGGACGGTGCGAAAAGTTGCAGCAACGTGTCTGTCCTGCGCAGTTATAAGGACAAGGCGGACGCGCTGAAAATCCGCCTGCTGAACGAGATGGATAAATTAGACGCCGAACTTGCCAAAAAGAACGAGCAAAACAGGACCGTCGAACAAAAGCCGGTTCCCTACCGGCCCCGAAAAAACCGAAATGTGACAATCCGAAATATGGCCCGCACCTCCTCCTGGCGTCTGGAAAAACCGGAGGACATCGAAAAAGTGCTGGACCAGCTCCGCAAAGCCCTGACCGCGGAACTGGCAGAAAATGATATTGTAAATGTGGAGTTTTAACCATGAATAAGACCGCTATTAAAAATTTTGCTGTCTGGGCACGAAACAAGCTGATTGCTGATGTGCGTTACCGTGCGGGACTGGTGGGAATCACGGAAAAGGGGATACAAAATCCCCTCCCACAGTCCGACAGCACCACGGAATTTTACGACATCGGCACTGCCGCGCCCTATATTATCGACGGTCAGACGGTACGGCAGCGCCGGAATCTCGCTGAAACCCTCCGCCGCAAAACTGCGGACTCTGACTATATGACCGCCTACAAGTATATTACAGAAGAAGTGGCCTACACCTGGTTCAACCGCCTGATTGCCGTGCGCTTTATGGAGGTCAACGACTATTTGCCTGTGCGGATTCTGTCCTCCGAAAGCGGGAAAATTGAACCGGATTTGGTCACCAACCCCTTTGATGCTGACTTGGCTTTTTCCGAAAAGGAAGAACGAACCATTTTTCAGATGAAACAGGACAACAGTATGGACGAGCTGTTCCGCCTGCTGTTCATCAAACAGTGCAATGCCCTCCACGATGTTCTCCCCGCCCTGTTCGAGCGGACAGAGGACTATACCGAACTGCTACTGAATTTTTCTGTTGCCGATCAAGACGGCGTTGTCTGGCATCTCACCCACGATATCTCAGAGGAGGATTTTAATGTGGAAAAAGGCGGGCAGGTGGAAATTATCGGCTGGCTGTACCAATATTACAACACCGAGCCCAAAGCCCAAGTATTCGCTCGCCCTTCTGGACAGAAAATCAAAAAAGAGGATATCCCAGCGGCTACACAGCTTTTCACCCCAGACTGGATTGTCCGCTATATGGTGGAAAACTCCCTGGGGCGGTTATGGCTGGAAGGCCACCCAAACGAGGAATTGCGGGCAGGTTGGAAATACTACCTGGATGAAGCGGAACAGGAACCAAATGTGCAGGTGCAGCTGGATGAAATCCGGGCGAAACGTCGTTCACTGAACCCGGAAGATATTAGAATTATTGACCCCTGTATGGGCAGTGGGCATATTTTAGTATACGCCTTTGATGTGCTGATGCAAATTTATGAGAAAGTCGGATGGGAACGGCGGGAGGCGGCACGAAGTATTGTAAAGAATAACCTATATGGGGTTGATATTGATAAACGAGCATTTCAATTAGCATATTTTGCTATAATGATGAAAGCAAGGCAGTATGATCGTCGCTTTTTGACTCAAAAGATACACCCTAATATATGTTCAACAGCAAAAGAAGCTGTGTTAAGTATCATAGCGCAGGGCCCATATTCTAGCGACTTTATTGATTTCTTAGAAGACTGTGAGATGGCAGATAAAATGGGTGCGTTATGGTTTCCTGGCGGATTTTCGGCAGATGCATTGGAAAAATATCTTGAGAAAATAGGTTTTAAACAAGAAATAGATCAGATTAATATGTTTGGGGATCTCGTGTGGGAGGTTATGCTTGAAGAAATTCGTATAAATAATATTTTAGTGGGTAATTACGATGTTGTAGTAACTAATCCTCCTTATATGGGTAGCGGAAACATGAATTCTGATTTAGCAAATTATGTCAAAGAACACTATCCAGATAGTAAATCTGATTTATTTGCTGTTTTTATGGAACGCGGACTTAAAATGGTTAATCAAAGTGGTTACTTAGCAATGATTACCCAGCACGCTTGGATGTTTCTCAGCAGTTTTGAAAGGTTACGAGAAAAGTTGCAGTCAAGAGAAATCGTTTCTATGGCCCACTTAGGTGCAAGGGCTTTTGAAGAAATTGGTGGCGAGGTGGTGCAGACTACCAGTTTTGTCATGCGGAAACACCATATTAAAGGCTACAAAGGAACTTATTGCCGCTTGATTGAACCAACTACTCAACAAGGAAAAGAAGATATGTTTCTTGCTAGAGAAAATCGTTATATCTCCCGACAAGACGACTTTCCACAAATACCTGGCTCACCAGTGGCGTATTGGGTGAGTAAGAACTTCTTTTCGGCATATCAACAACCCAAATTAGGGGATATCGGTTTTGCAAGAAGTGGATTACAAACTGGAAACAATGATTTATATTTGAAATATTGGTATGAAGTTATATATAATAATATTGCTTTTGGAATGCGGAATAAGTCTGAGTATCTTGTGAGTAGAAAAAAATGGACACCACAAATTAAAGGTGGAGAATATAGAAAATGGTATGGGAACTTTGACTATATTGTGAATTGGGAAAATGATGGTTTTGATATAAAAATGTGCAAGGGCTGCCGTCTAAATGCAATGTGCAATGATAGCCTTTTTTTTGTCGAAGGGATTACTTGGTCCCATACAACATCCAATATATATGGCGCAAGATTTTTACCATATGGACATCTATTTAATGTGGAAGCACCGACATATTTTAATGATGCTAATGATAGGCTATATGTATTGGGTTTTCTAAATTCATGTGTTGCACAGTTGTATTTGAATGGTTTGAATTCAACGATGCATTATTTAGTTGGTAACATTAGTTCTTTACCCATATATTTGAAAAAAAGCAATATTATTGATACTTTTGTGAAACAAAATATTAATTATTGCAAATATGATTGGGACTTCTTTGAGATCTCTTGGGATTTTGTGCGCCACCCGTTGGTACGCCATATGTCCACAGTTGCAGCAGCCTACACTGCTTGGGATACCGAATGCACAGTCCGTTTTAACCAACTTAAAGCCAACGAAGAAGAACTTAACCGCATTTTCATTGATATCTATGGCTTGCAAGATGAACTATCGCCGGGGGTAGAGGACAAAGATGTAACCGTCCGTCGTGCTGATTTGAGCCGGGATATTCGCTCTCTGTTGTCCTACGCTGTGGGGTGTATGTTTGGGCGGTACTCCCTGGACGTAGATGGTTTAGCTTATGCCGGTGGTGATTTTGATTCTGTCTATAGAAAAGACCATTTGGGAGATGAGAATGGAAATCTACTTGTTTTTGGTGGCATACATATTTCTGTCAGCAAAGATTATACACAAATCAATCGTGCCGGTACATGGACAAAGGCGTCTTATCCTGTTGACGGAGACAATATTATCCCCCTAACTGACGAATCCTATTTGGAGAATGACATTATTACCCGCCTGTGTCAATGGTTGCGGGCAGTCTACGGCCCGGACACCCTTGAAGAAAACCTTGACTTTATCGCGAAGGCCTTGGGGAACAAGGGGACGACCTCCCGCGAGATCATCCGTAATTATTTCCTGAAGGACTTTTACTCGGATCACTGC
>CAMWQV010000071.1 GCA_947176425.1 uncultured Clostridia bacterium | reverse complement strand
ATCATTCACTATATTATGGACTGCTGTAAAATATCTGAAAAAGAATTCAAGGCCATGCAGATTGTTCCTAATCCAATCGAAACTTTGTATTGGGATTATTACGTATATGTACGGGAGCATCCTGTTAACGAGTGGCCGCATTCGACATATATCCTCCGTGGTGAAACAGATGATTTTTGCAGCAGGGCTTCTATGGAAAATTTTGCGGAACAGTTTGGCTGTGAACTTTCGGAACAGCCCGGCGGGGAACATTGGTTTCATACACCGGAACAGCTGGCATATTTCAAAGAATGGCTGCGGCAACGTCTATGAACCGTTTCTTTCAGAGGGATGGAATAAATGAAAAAGAAAGTTTTGTTAATTGGCAGTACTGGCTTAGTGGGCCATGCGATTGCTATGGGTTTAGGAGAAAGCTATCATATTGTACCGGCAGCAGGACACTATGCGCCAGAATATGGATATCGATTGGCAGTAGAAGAACCGAATAAATTGGTTGAAATTTTAGCCCGTGAAAATCCGGAAATTGTAGTTTCTTCTATTCGTGGAGACTATCAGGCGCAAATCAGTTTTCATAAAATGTTAGCGGATTGGTTAGCTGAAAAAAAGAAACGCTTATTGTACATATCTACAGCCAATGTGTTTGACGGCAGCTTATCCAAGCCTTGGACAGAAAATGATCTTCCGATTTCCAAATCTGATTATGGCAGTTTCAAACGAGATTGTGAGACTATGCTGGAAAAACTACTCGGTAGCCAGCTGACAATCTTTCGATTGGCTCCTGTTTGGAGCGCTGACTGTCCAAGAGTTCAAAAATTAGAGTTGTACAGCCGCAGCAGAGAACCTTACTGTACTTATCCCAATTATATGATAAATGTAACGCTCGCAAAACAAATAGGAGAATACGCAAGATACGTTCTTGACCGCAATTTGCATGGAATTTTTCATGTAGGGACCACAGATACAGTTAATTATTTTTCTTTTGAGAAGATGGTCTGTGAAACACTTAAAATTAAATTACCGCAATTTGTAACAGAAGCAGCAGACAAGGAAGTATCTTTTGTAATACTTCCTACAAGGAAAGAAATTCCTGATAGTTTACAAATGACAGTTTCAGATGTATTATCAGCATTAAAACAGTCAAGCAGAGCGATTTGAAAAATAGGGGTTGCCAAATACCGCCAAGTCCGGTATAATAGCAAAAGCGTTTTCAGACCAAAAAAGAATCGACAAAGGAGGAATCTATACTGTGAATGAGCAAGCAGCGGCCAGTTCTGGCTCTTTTCTTCTGATGATTCTGCTCATGGTTGTCGCGATGTATTTCATGATCTGGCGTCCGGAAAGCAAGAGAAAAAAGCAGGCGGAGGCTATGCGGAACAGCCTGAAAAAGGGCGATCAGATTACAACCATCGGTGGGATTATCGGTAAAATCGTACAGGTTTCGGATGAAACGATTATTATCGAAACTAGTGAGGACCGTGTCCGTATGGAGCTGACAAAATGGGCCGTTTCCACCAACAACAGCCAGCAGCCGGAAGAGAAAAAGGGCAAAGGCAAAGAGAAGGACGACGATATTCCCAAAATTGAAAGCGACAACAACTGAGCAGAATAACTGGACTTCCCGGCAAATATACTGTTTTATCAGTAAATTTGCCGGGAGGTTCTGTTTATGTCTAAAGTCGTGATGTCTCTGCCCCAGGGAATCATCAAAAACAGCGTGGTCGGCGGACTGCTGGCGCTGGTATCCTATGCTGCTCTGCAGTTGATCTGTGCGCTCTGCATTGATAAAGGAATACTGTCCCTGGAGCATCTGTATCCCGCAGTTTGTGTCACTGCCGCGGTTGCTTCATTTATCGGGTGCGGCTACAGCGTTCTGAGAGGAAAGGGGACATCTATGCTGTCTGTGCCGGTCGTTGTTGTCGTATTTATGACCCTGACCCTTGCTGCCGCGCTCTTGACCGCTGATACCATCTCAATCGAAAACGGTGTCACCGGACTGGGACTCTCTATGGCCGCCGGCGGTCTGCTGGCCGCATTAGTCGGAAGCAATCTTCCCAAGAATACTGCCCGTTCCCGCAGAAAACGCCGGTAAAACGCACCAGCGGTCATGTGTCAAGGAGTGAAAATAGACAAATTGAAAAAAATGCTCTGATTTTAGAAAAATTTCTTTCAAACAAGGTGATTACTTTTTGTATTCACCTTGTTTAGCATATATAGTATAGAACGTGTAAATCAAATACAAAATATGCTGTTTCATCCGTCCTATTTGGTTATTTATGGAAATAGATTCCGGATAGTTGACATAATTCTGTTTACATAACGATAAGCTATAATTCGTGATATTTAACGAAACGGCATCAAATTTCAGTTTATCTCTTGCAAAACGTTGAAATTTGAACTATATTTATAAATAGATTTTTCTGCCGCATCCCGCTTCTAAACCTTGCCTGGCCCGCATATACTTTGGCGAGGTGATGGAAATGCATGGACGGACAGTTTTGCGAACGATCAGATTCGGCCCGCCGTCTCTGCTGCGCGGATCATTGCTGGCTATCTTCTTTCTGACCGGTGCTTTGATCGGTCATCTATATGCTGGTTCCTGCGGTCAGGACGCCCAGGCCGCTTTGGATCAGTACCTGATGGATTACTGCGTTGTCTACGATGCCGGAAGCGTGACGATACCGTTGCTGACCTGCGCGGCGATCTACTTCGGTTATGCCGCGCTGCTGTTCCTGCTGGGATTTTCTTCCGCCGGCGTCGCGCTGATTCCCGCACTGTCAGGCGTGTTCGGCTTCTTTACGATGTATACCGTATCATGCTTTGTCCGCTGCTATGGACGGTCAGGTGTTCTGCTGGCAATGGGTATATTACTAGTCCGTCTGCTGTTTACGCTGCCCTGCTTCTTCGTACTGGCAGAGGAAGCGTGGCCACTGTCAACCGAATTGTTTCTGCTGTCTTTCGGACGCGGCAAGCGTTCCGCTCCCGTTCTCTATGGGAGCCGCTATTTTTTGCTGTTTGTCCTGTGCGCAGTGATCTTGACCGTGGGTGTCTGTTGTGAAAGATTCCTTACGCCGCTGCTGTTTCGCCTTGCTATGGATGCAGTGCTGTAAGGAATTCATATACTTAAGAGGGGGGATACCTTTTGGCAAATTACATTATGGATTATACCAATTACCTGAAACTGGAGCGGCATTCCTCGGAAAACACGGTGTCCTCCTATGTAAGAGATGTGACCCAGTTTTCCCACTATCTGGTGGAGGCAGAGGGAATAGATCTGTCCCGGTGCAAAACGGAACATATCGAGCAATATCTCATTTACATGGAGAACAAAGGCAAGTCCTCTGCCAGTGCTGCCCGCAGTGTGGCGTCGCTGAAATCCTTCTACAACTATATGCAGAACCGCGGCATCGTCCGCGTCAGTCCGGCAAGGCACGTGTCTCCCGTGCGCACGGAAAGAAAGCTGCCCCAGATTCTGACCGGTACAGAGGTAGAGCTGTTTCTGGAACAGCCGCAGTGTGTGGACGCCAAGGGCTATCGGGACCACGCCATGCTGGAGCTGCTGTACGCGACAGGCATCCGTGTCAGCGAACTCATTAACCTGGAGGTGGATCATGTGAATCTCCAGGGAGGCTTTATCCGCTGTTCCAGCCGGGGCAAAGAGCGGATTATTCCGCTGTATGCCGGTGCGGTGAAGGCACTGTCGGATTATATGAAAGATATCAGGCCGCGCTTGATTATCAATCCGCGGGAAAAGGCGCTGTTTGTGAACATGAGCGGAGAGCGTATGAGCCGCCAGGGATTCTGGAAAATTATCAAGTATTATCAGGAAAAGGCGCAGATCAGCAAGGATATCACGCCGCATACGCTGCGCCATTCTTTCGCCGCGCATCTGCTGGAAAACGGTGCGGACCTGCGTTCCATCCAGGAGATGCTGGGACATGCGGATATTTCTTCTACGCAAATTTATTCCCATATGGTGAAGCAGAAATTGCGGGATGTATACCGCAAAGCCCACCCCCGCGCTTGACAAAAGAGAGGGAGGCGGAAAATGATTGATCTGACACAGTACCATTTATTTGACGGCGGTATGGGCAGTATGCTCCAAAAATCCGGTCTTGCGGCTGGGGAGTGTCCCGAACGCCTGAACCTGACCGCGCCGGATACTGTTTTGGCGATTCACCGCGCTTATGTGCAGGCAGGCGCGGATATAATTACTGCGAATACGTTCGGGGCCAACCGCTGGAAGCTGAAGGAATATCCCGAACCGTATATTACCGCGGGGGTCGCCCTTGCGAAACAGTCCGGCGCTGCTTATACCGCGCTGGATGTGGGGCCGCTTGGGATCCTTTTGGAACCATTCGGCGATATGTCCTTTGACGAAGCCTATAAGCTGTTTGCAGAGATTATGAAAGCAGGGGAGAAAGCTGGTGCGGACTTGGTCCTGATCGAAACCATGAGCGATTTGCTGGAGGTTAAAGCCGCACTGTTGGCAGCGAAAGAATGCACTTCTCTGCCGGTTTTTGCAACCATGACTTTCGGAGAAGATGGAAAGACATTTCTCGGTACGGACCCCGCTGCTGCCGCTGTTGCTTTGACTTCGCTGGGCGCGGATGTGATCGGATTGAACTGCTCTATGGGACCACGGCAGCTGCGCGGCGCGTTGCAGGACATGCTGCGCTGTACCCACCTGCCGGTCATGATTCAGCCGAACGCCGGACTGCCGCGGCTGATAAATGGACAAACTGTATATGATGTGAGCCCGAAAGAATTTGCGGACTGTGCCAAAGAGTTTTTGGAGGACGGCGCGGCGATTTTAGGCGGCTGCTGCGGCACAATGCCGGAACATATCCGCGCTCTGCGTCCGCTTCTGGAGGGACGGCAGCCGGTCCAGCGCCAGCCGGACGGCATCTGCCGTCTCTGCGGCTGGCAGGGTACGGTCGAGCTGACAGAAACCGCAATCGCCGCGGTGGGCGAACGGCTGAACCCCACAGGCCGTCAGAAAATGAAAAACGCGCTCTATCAGGAAAATTATGACTATGCTTCCGGCGTGGCAATCGAACAGCAGGAAGAAGGCGCGGATTTTCTGGTTGTAAATGCCGGCCTTCCGGATATCAGCGAAAGAAAAGCTCTGCCGCGTCTGATTTCAGCCATACAGAAAGTGTCGCCGCTGCCGTTGGTAATCGACTGCTCTGACCCTGCCGCGCTGGAAAAAGCCCTGCGTGTCTGCCGCGGACGACCGATGCTGAACTCTGTTTACGGCAGTCCGGAAAGTATGAAAAATATACTGCCGCTTGCCGCAAAATACGGCACTGGACTGGTGGTCCTGGCATTGGACGGAAACGGTATTTCCGGGGACCCGTCTGTTCGGAAAGAAACCGCTCTGCGTATCGCTCATGCGGCAGAAGAAGCGGGCGTCAGAAAAGCCGATATCTTTATTGATTGTCTGGCTATGACTGCTTCTGTCAATCAGGATATCGTGATGGCGGCTCCGGAGGCGATCCGGCTGGTGCGGGATGCAGGGTATAAAACGATTTTAGGCGTTTCTAATGTCAGCCACGGCCTGCCGGGACGGGATGCCATTAACTGTGTGTATTTGGCAATGTGTCTGTCTGCCGGGCTGAATGTGCCGATTATCAACACCGGCTCACAGCAAATAATGGAGATATTGGACGCCGCCAAAGTTTTGCTGGGAAAAGATATTCATGCTTATATTAACCGTCACAGCGGCATATCAGAAAAAATCCCCGAAACCGGCGGCGCGGATTTGCGGACTTTGATTATCAGCGGACGAAAAGGGGAAATCTCTGCCGCGGCAGAATCTGCGCTGGCGCAGAAGACGCCGCTGGAGGTCATTAACCAGGAGATTATTTCAGCTTTGGACGAAGTGGGGGAGCGGTACGAAAACGGGACCTTGTTCCTGCCGCAGCTGATGGCCTCCGCTGAAGCGGTGAAAGCGGCTTTTTCAGTTGTAAGCAGATATCTTCCGCAGAAAACAGAGAATCAGGGAACAATCCTGCTGGCTACTGTGAAAGGCGATGTCCACGATATCGGTAAAAATATTGTGAAAATGCTTCTTTCCAATTACGGCTATCATGTAGTGGATCTAGGCCGTGATGTGGACCCGGAAACCGTTGTCCAGGCTGCGTTGGAAACCGGCGCGCCGCTGGTTGGTCTAAGTTCGCTGATGACTACCACGGCCCAGAATGTCGCCGTTACGATCAAGGCCCTGCGTGCGTCCGGCGCACCGTGTAAAATTATGGTCGGAGGGGCTGTCGTTACCCGGGAGTTTTCCGATCAGATCGGCGCGGACTTCTATACAAAGGACGCCGCGCAGTCGGCAAAGGTTGCGGCGCAGGTGTTTGGAAGATAATTCTGCACGGCAGTTTCAAAAGGAGTTTGTAAATTGAAAGAGATATTTGCAGACTACTTTGACACCGGATAAGTTATAGTTGCTTTATTTCGAAATATCTGGAATCTTCATTCCTCTTTTTTGTATATTTTTTCTTTTCTTTTCTCCTTTCCCGAAATCCCTGCTGAAATGAAATCTGCATTGACAGATATCCTTGTTGGTATTATGATATAATAGAATGCTTATAAAATGATCCAGAGAACTGGATTTTGTGGATAGGGAGCAATTTACAATGATCGAAAAGATTCAGAAATACCAGCGACCGCTTCTGTTTGGTTTAATTGTTATTTGTATGGGGGTCATGGCACTCGGCGCAGTTGTCTATCTTGAGAGAATAAAAGACAAACTGAAGGACGACGCAATTCAGGAAGTTATGGATGTAACCATACAGCAGCGGCAGGCATTCGAAAATTTTGTCTCTGGAGACCGGGAGCGGCTGCACAGCTATGCAGAGCATTTTGCTGAAGGCGAAAGCGTAACAAAGGCAGCTGCCCATGAGCAGCTGCAAATACTCGTGGACGCGGATTCGGTTTATTCTGTCCTTTGTCTGGATGAAGGCTGGGCCTGTAGTAATGCTTATCGGGATATCCTTCAGCTAAACGAAGAACATCTTGATTTTTTCCGCAGCTTATCTGGTAACGGACTCTGGGATAACTATACTGGCATTTTTACTGGTGTTCCAATGTTTGGCTACTATGAAACTTTCACATTCCAAAATGGACATATAGGCTTAGTTCAAAAAACCTATGAGCGCAGCAAAGTTCTGGAAACCTTTACGCTCTCAATCTACGACGGTCAAGGCTTCGGCTACATCTTGAATCCGAAAGGAGATATCCTGTTGCGGTCTGTTCTGAGGAGCGACAGCCAGACTTACGATAATATTTTTGACGCCCTCTTAGATGCCCACACTCCTCAGGCTGATATCGACGCATTCAGAGCGTCGCTGGAGGCACAGGAGACAGGAAGTATTGTCTTCCAAGGGGACGACGGCAGCTATATTTACACCTTTGCCCCCATTGAAAGCATGAACGGCTGGCATATACTCTCCAGTGTTCCGGTGGATGCGATTCAGGATGAGGCGAATGGCATCCTGCGCGACTCCCAAATGGCGGTAGCATTTTTCGCTCTAATGCTGGTCATCAGCTCTGTGTTTATTCTCTTGGTCTGGCGCACACAAAAGGAGATCAAGGCGAAGGAACTGGAAACTGCCTATCAATCGCAGCTGTTTGAATTGTCTTTTACATACCTCTCGCAAAATACAGATGATATATACATGATACTTGATCATGAGACGGAAAAATTGGAGTATGTCAGTCCAAATTTGGAGCGGGTACTGGGTGTAACATCAGAGGAGCTGATCAACTATTTTCAGGCTGCCGATATGGCTGCTGATGCAGAGGAGGCCATCGCTTGCTACGCAAAGCTCAAGGCACTGCGTCCTGGTGAAATGGCAGAACCTCGAAACACGGAGCGAGTTAATCCCAAAACCGGTGAGCATAAGTATTTTTTGGAAAGTGCTTATTGTGTTGACATTCAAGGCCGCAAAAAGTGGGTGTCCTACCTCTCTGACCGAACCAAGGAACGGAAAATTCAGGACAATCTTGCCGAGGCCCTGCACATGGCCCAAGCGGCCAACGATGCCAAAAGCGCCTTTCTCAGCAG
>CAMWQV010000070.1 GCA_947176425.1 uncultured Clostridia bacterium | reverse complement strand
AACTCGAGCAGGGCATGGCGACGGTCAACACCACCACCGGAACTGTGGCGGACAAAGACCTTCCCGGGGTGATGCAGGCGGCAAAGGACCTGGGGATAGCTTTTGAAGAAGGTTCTGACGCAACAGAAACTTCTATGAATATCCTGACCGCAACGGCAAAGCATTTGGGAGAAACCACGATGTTCTCAGCGGCGCAGGCGGCAGAAGCGATGGAAAACCTCGCAATGGCCGGCTGGAAAGCAGAAGATATCACCAGAGGTATGCCCGGCCTTCTTGATCTCGCCGCAGCTGGGAGCGTGGATCTCGCTACGGCGGCGGACGTCACTGCGTCCGCCTTAGCGCAGTTCAAGATGGAGGCAGGGGAAGCCGGACGGGTGGCAGACGTGCTGGCGGCAACCGCCACGAACTCCAAGACAGACGTTGCAGGGCTTGGCGAATCCCTCAAATACGCTGGCTCTTTAGCTGGCGCATTGGGATACAGCATCGAGGACGTGTCGGTAGCCTTCGGCCTCATGGGCAATGCAGCTATAGACGGTTCCAGTGCAGGTACAGCCCTCCGCGCCACCCTTGCCCGAATGAGCAAACAAGAGGGACTGGCAGCGGATGAAAGCAACGCTGTGGTGGACGCAATGCGGAAACTCGGCGTTTCCATGACAGATGACAGCGGCAAGGCCAAAAGCCTGATGACCATCATGAAGGATATGCGCACGGGCTATGCCAAGCTGTCTGAAGCCGAACAGACCGCCACCATGACCAACCTCGCAGGGCAGAACGCCCTCAGCGGAATGCTGGCTATCGTGCAGGCGTCTGATGAGGATTTCAACAAGCTGACCAATGCGATCAACAATTCCTCGGGAGCTGCCGCAAAGATGGCAGGTATCAAGATGGACACCCTGCAAGGTTCCCTCTACTACCTCCAGAGTGCAGCAGAGGGCGTGAAGATCGCTGTTGGAGAGAAGCTGCAGCCATACGTCAAAGGGCTTGTAGATTGGGTGACAGCGCATATGCCGGACATTCAGAACGCCGTAGAAAGCGCAGTTGATTTTGTCACAGGCAAAATTGACGGCGTAATAGAATCTGTAAAATCGCTGACAGGAAGCCAGGAATGGCAGAACGCGGAAACGCTGTGGGACAAGATCAAGCTGGCATGGGATAAGCTGATTGCAGAACCGTTTGACAAATGGTGGAGCGGCACAGGCAAGACCTGGCTGGCAGACAAGGCAAACAGCATCGGGGAAGGTTTGGGAACGGCAATAAAAACCGGAATCCTCGCCCTATTCGGTGTAGACGTAAGCAGCGCAGCGACGGAAGGCGCAGATATTGGAAAATCCTTTTTCGATGGATTCATGAAGGGATTCGACTGGAGCGAAGTATCCAAGAGACTGGGAGAGGCCCTGAAAAACGGGCTGAAATTCCTGGTCAAAGATGCGGCTGCTCTGCTCCCAGGAGGAAAAGAAGCCAGTGGTACCAGCGCATTGTCAGCGGCAGCTCTCGGCTATGGTGCGTTTAAGGCAGGCCAAGTCGGACGCAAAGTCTACAAGGGCGGAAAGGCCGTTATGAACGGCGCAAAAGCGGTCCGGGATGTTGCAAGCGGAGTAAAGACTTTCAACGCCGCGGCAAACGGCAGTCATGCGGCTGACGCTGCGCTTAGTATGGCACAGTCGGGACAATTTGGGATTGCTACTAAATTAGGAACAACAATAGCACCAGCCGTAAACAAACTGGCGAAAGCTGTCCCAGTTCTTGCAGGTGTCACCTCTGCCATTCAGATGACCGCAGACGCGTACAAGGGAACGAAAAAAGCAAGGGAGTGGACTGGATCGGACAGCACTGGAAATAAGGTGGCGTCCGGGATTGGCGCAGCTCTTGGCGGACTGGGCGACGGCATACTTGGTAATGAAAGCGTGGGGCGCAAGGTTTCCAACGTGGCTGGGGGCGCACTCAAGGGTGCAGGTATTGGAGCAGCAGTCGGCAGTATTCTCCCTGGGGTGGGAACTGCCGTCGGCGGCGCAGTCGGCGCAGGAATTGGTGCGGCAGGCGCAACTATAGGCGGTTCAAATATCGCAAAAGCCTTATCCAAAGCTGGAACAGCGGTCAAGGGATTTTTCACGGAAACGGTGCCAGAGAAGTTCGGCGATTTTGCAGAGGGGGCAAAGAGCTTCTATGACAATTCCGTGGCACCCGCCCTTAAAACCGCAGGGACAGCAGTTAATGGATTCTTCACGGAAACCGTGCCGGAAAAGTTTGGGGAGTTTGCAGAGGAAGCAAAGGGGTTCTTCACCGAAACCGTACCGCAGGCACTGAACAGCGCAGGAAGAGCCGTCAAAGGCTTCTTTACTGAGACCGTGCCAGAAAAATTTGAGGAACTTGTAACGGGCGCAAGGAGCTTCCTAACAGAGACTGTGCCTTTTGCTATTGGCTATGCGGCCGGAAAGATTCAAGTGTTCTTCACGGAAACTGTACCTGAATTTTTTGGCAGTCTTTGGGACGGTATCACAAACTTCTTCACCACAACAGTACCGGCGGCAGTCGAAACGGTGGGGAGCGCATTGTCAACGTTTTTTACCGAGACAGTGCCGGACTTTTTCTCCGGCCTTTGGGACAGCGCGGCCGGATTCTTTACAGGAACCGTACCTGCTGCTATTGAAGCGGTCGGCGGTGCTGTTACTGCGTTCTTTACGGAAACTGTACCGCAGTTTTTCGGAAACCTGTGGGAAGGGATCACAGCCTTCTTTACTGAGACGGTACCCAGCGCAATCGACACTGTTGGAGGAGCTGTGAACACGTTCTTTACCGAAACCGTGCCGAAGTTTTTCAGCAATCTCTGGGATGGCATTGTGAATTTCTTCACCCAAGCGGTACCGAAAGCGATCTCCAGCGTTGGGGAGAGTGTCAGCGGATTTTTCAGCAACGTAAAGGAGAAGATCACCGGATTCTTCAGCGGCATTTGGGGCAGCGTTACGAGCAATGCCAGCGCAGGACATCAAGCGGCAACAGCCCATGCGGAGGGCGGTATTATGACAACCCCGCACGTCGGACTGGTGGCGGAGGACGGCGCAGAAGCGATTATCCCGCTGTCCGGCAAGCGTAGAGACAAGGGAATCGCTCTTTGGGAAAAAACAGGCGAGCTGCTGGGCGTAAAGCCCTACGCAGACGGCGGCATTGTCGGAGCGCCGCTCGAAAGGTCACAGTCTGATAACGGCCTTGCCGAAGTGCTGGGCGATAATCGGAAATCTGCCCAGCACGAAAATTCAGACGGCAATCCGCAGCCGGACTGGAGTCCACTTACACCCGTCGGCAATGCAAGTCCGAAAAGCGGCAACATGGCCGTCTATGTCGATATTGGAAATTTGACGTATGAGATCAATGTCAACGGCGGAGACGCGTCGGATGCACAAGCTCTTGCGGACATCATACAGGAGAAGGCGCTTGAAATGACGGATGAAATTGCCTACCGGCTGGCGGTAGGCATGAAACAAGCCTTTGCGAATACACCGAAAGAGCAATGGGGGAGCTGAGAGTGGATATTTATTTGACAAACCTGACAACCAACGACCGTTTGCGCTTCCCCATGCTTCCGACAGAAATCAGCGTGAAGCTGGCGAACCAATTCGGCAGTTACACGATTCTGGACATAGGCGAAGTGAAAATTCCCAGCGGCACGTCTCTGGATACGATCAGCTGGAACGGAATTTTTCCGGGAGAAAAGCGTAAGGACGCGCCTTATGTGCTTGAATGGCAGGACCCGAAAGCAATCTATCACTGGATAGACAACCTGAAAGCACAGCATGGGAAGCCCGTCAAGGCGCGGCTGCTGATAACCGAAACACCAATCAACTGCGATGTGTACCTGTCGAATTTTACAGGTACGCCCACAGGCGGGTATGGAGATATCAATTACTCCCTTGCGCTGATACAGGCAAAGGATATCAGCATATCAACAGAAACCGCACAGCCGGAACCGCTGAACAATAAAGCAGAAGCAGCAGAACGGACAGCACCAAAGCAGGCAGAGACCTACACCGTAACCAGTGGGGACAGTTTGTGGAAAATCGCCCAGCAGGTCTATGGGAAAGGCTCTGACTACCCCCGTCTTTTTGAAGCGAACAAGGGTGTGATCGGCAGCAATCCGAATCTGATCTACCCAGGGCAGGTGCTGACCATTCCGTAGCGGCAGAGAAAGGAGGGCAGCACATGGCCGTAGACGTTGCAAAGATTACCTACCATGTAGACCTCATCACCGAAACAGGGGCCGTGTACGACCTGGACCGCGCCCTTCTTTCCCTGTCGTGGGAGGAACAGGAGGGGCAGCTGGCGCAGAGGGCTGCCCTGAAACTGGCAAACTGCAAGATGGAATCGGGGTATTTAATGCAGCTGGTCAAAATCAACTGCATTATCAAGATTTCAGCGAACTGCGGCAGCGGCAGCCAGCTCCTGTTTCAAGGAACGATATGGGAATGGGATTACAAGAGCGCACAGAACAAAGAATTGACCATCACCGCATATGACCCTATGATCCGGCTGCAGCAGAGCAAGGACTTCAAGTATTTTTCTGCTGGAATGTCCACCACAGCAATCCTCAACAACATCTGCGGGGATTGGGGTGTGCCGCTGAGTTACAAGTGGAGCAAACAGATCACGCACGAAAAAAAGGTGTTCAACTGCGACGCGGTCAGCGACATGATCATTAAGCTGCTGGACGAAGTGAAACAGCAGACGAGTTCACAGTACGTTGCTCTATACAAAGACGGCGGTCTGGTAATCTCCGACTATGGAACGAACTCGGATGTTTATCAGTTCAATACGGACAATTCCATAAGCACGAGCGACAAGCTGACCATCAACAATCTTGTCACGCGGGTAAAGATCATCGGAAAAGCGGACAACGAGGGACGGTCAAGCGTGGACGCTGTGATAGACGGCAATTTGGAATATGGTGTCCTCCAGGAAGTGGTACGACGGGACAGCAACAAGAAGATCGGGGAAGCGAATGCGGAAGCCCAAGCGATTCTGAAAGAGCGCGGGAAACCGGAGGAATCCATTATGCTGAATTCCGCTGACCTTCCATTTCTCCGGCGCGGCGACGCAGTTGGCGTGGCGGCAGGAAATCTTGTCGGCACGTTTTATGTAATCGGAGTGTCCCACAACGCCACCTCCAAACAGATGACGATGACCCTGCGGCGGAAAGAATAGGTGATGCAATGGAGCGCAAGCAGGAAAGGACAATGGGCAATGAGGGCATTAACAAGCTGGCAGAAGTCCTTCAGAGCCGTATGCACGGGATAAGCGATAAGCCGCAGGTTCTGGACTTCGGCGTGATACAAGAGGACATGAGCCTGCTGACGAACAAGTTTCCTGTTCCGATTCCGCAGAGCGATTACATGGTCTGCCGTCAGATGACGCTGGGACCAACCAACAATATTCTGGCAAAGACGCAGGACATAGGGATGCCGCACAGCGGCTCCCACATCCACAAAACGCACGACCTCACCTGCGATCATCATGGCGGCAAGGTCACAGGCACTACGGGAGAGGAAACCGGCCCCGCGCCGGACCCTCCCATCCCATCGGAGCGGGTTGTTGGCGGGGACAGTTCGGACGGAATGCACCAGCACCATGTTCTGATACCGGAAAAAATGCGCCATCTTGAACCGGGAGACCGTGTGCTGGTGGCTTGGGTGGGCGATGACGCCTGTGTGATTGACATTGTTCTCCCCGCTACTGAAATATGATACCCCCCGCAGATTGAAACTGGGGAGTGTGAAAAGAAAATGGCAAAGAATTTATTCCCTGTCTTTGATGTTCCGTCAACACTGGCAGAAGAACCGGAAATTACTGAGAGATATCTGCCGGCACCAATGTGGAACGTGGAAACCGGAGACTTTGTGATGGACGGAGCGGGTAAGCTGCTCTATGGAAGCGGGTATGACGCTTGGGTACTCTGGTGTACCAAATCCATTCTGACCCAGCGGTGGGCGCACTGTGCATATAGTCCAAATGCGGGAATAGAAGCGGATGAGGCGTTCAAAGAACCGGGTCATAAAGCGGTGGAAAGCACGTTTGAGCGCACGATTACCGAAGCCCTCCTTTCAGATCCAATGGGACGAACCGCACAAGTGCGTGATTTCGTATTCAGCTGGGAGGGCGATAACCTGTGGCTGGAATGCACAGTGGTAGGCAGAGACGGAAACACAGCAAGCATTAAAACGAAACTCAACAAATAACCGGAAGGAGGCGGCAGACAGTGGCAGGTGACTATAATTACCCATACACACCCCCAGAGTTTTTGCAGGGACAGAGCGCAGACGAAATCCACAGGCGGATGCTGGACGCTCTCCCAGCTGGGATAGACAAGAGCGAGGGCAATATCCCTTGGGACTTCACCCGTCCGTCAGCGTTGGAGAAAGCGGAGTTTGTGGAATTTTCGCTGAACGAGACCGTGAAATTGATATTCCCGCACTGGGCATATGGGAAATGGCTTGATCTTCATGGAGAAAAAGTAAACACCATCCGCAGGGCGGCAAACCACGCCACAGGGACGCTGGACATCACGGGAACGCCGGAAACGTTCATTCCCTCCGGTTTCCAATTTGCGACTCCGGCAGCGCTGACCTCCAGTGTGATATTTGAGACAACAGAAAGCGTCACGCTGAACGGAACGCCGGACAGCAAAAATAAGGTCACAAACACTGTCCATATCCGGGCGGTAGAAGGCGGTCTTACCGGCAATGTAGCAAAGGATACCATCAAATTGATGGTCAACCCAATAAGCGGTATTGCCTATGTTACGAACCCTGAACCGATGACAGGCGGTACAGAAGCAGAAACAGATGAGGATTATGTCATCCGCATTCTTGATGCAATGCGAATAGGTTCGTCTATGACGGGGTGTGTGGCAGATTACATCCGTTGGGGGAAAGAAGTTTCAGGTGTTGGACAGATCATCGTAGAACCTGAATGGGCAGACCCGACCCTTCCGAAGAATTTTCACTACATAGACCAGTGCGGATACGACCGATGCTCAGGAGCAGTGCGCCTGACAGTCATCGACAGCAACGGATTGCCGGCAAACCAGCAAATTCTGGATGCGGTGTATCTGCACATTATGGGAAGCGCGGATGATGACATCGAACGGCTGGCCCCTATAGGCGCACACCTGACCGTGACAGCTCCGGAAGGGCTGACTGTTAACATCGCAGCAGATGTTTTATTGGATGACGGGGCGGACATCGAAACCGTAACCGCACGATTCAAAAAGAACCTGCACAGCTACTGGCTGGAAGCCGGACAGGAAACAACCGAGAATTTCCGTACACGTACCGGATACGTCCGGTGGGTGCAGGTCGGCGCGGTCCTGGCAAAGACGGACGGCGTAAAGGACTACTCAAGCCTGACAATCAACGGCGGCTTTGAGAACATTCCTGTAACGCAGGTACAGTATCCTGTGACGGGGGAGGTGGCATTGCGTGTCCAAACCTGACCTGGACATCATCCACAGCCCAGAGGCGGCGGCATTTCTGCGCATGGTAACAGCTGGATTTTATGACCGTTCCTGCACAGGCTTGTGGCTGTATGAGGTAATTGGACGTGAGTGGGACGAAATGGCGGCGTGGTCAAGTGACCTCAAGCAAGAAATTTTTGTGCAGACCTGCACATGGAGTATTGGCATCTGGGAGTGGGTGTATGGATTTGAGCCGGACGAACGTCTGACCCTGCAAGAGCGGCGGCAGCGGATTTTAGCTAAAATCATCGGGACACGGCCTATCAATCCGGAGGTTGTGCGGCGCGGGATCGAACTGATTGCAGGAGTAAAAGCTGATGTGACTGACTTCACAGCGCCGTACAGTTTTGACGTTACTCTGCACTCTGACGGGAAAGTTGTGCCGTATGAGAAAGTATTCAAGTATATCAGCGAGATAAAACCAGCGCATCTTTCCGTAAGGACTGCGGCTGTCCATCAGGCTGTGGAAACCACTCTTTTTTGCGGTGGTTATATGTCTGCGCATATTCGTCTGCCAATACCGGAGCAGCCGGACGAGCTGGTGTTTGAGACGGAGGTCCACACCACAGGCAGGGCGGCGTTCTTCACCAGACTGCCCGTACCGGAGGCCGCAGAAACGGGAT
>CAMWQV010000069.1 GCA_947176425.1 uncultured Clostridia bacterium | reverse complement strand
TACAAATCCCTACACCGCCGCAAAAACTACGCACACACCATCTAATTTTCCCTGTTGATTATTTGAGAGAAAACCGTTATAATGGTTTCGGGCGCAGATAATCTGCTGTGTGGGACTTGGCTTTAACGAGGTTTCCTGCATAGGGGCGTTGGGGTATGGGTAGTTCCCCTTCGTCCCGCCTTTTTTGCTTTTGTGTCTCACAGCTTTATTGTACCCTATCTTATCGGAAATTGCAAGGGAAATTTCAACGCGATTCTACACGATAGATTTTCAGAGGTAGCCAAGGCGGGATAAATGCGGGGCCGGGGGCTGGGTGGCCCGCCACGGGCGATACTGTGGCGGTTGACGCTGGCATGGCGCAAGGCGGGGCTAGAGGAGGACCGCTCCACCGCAATTCCCCGCTGGTAGTTCCCGGAGTTGGGCGGGCTGGTCCTCGTGGGAATTGCTGTCGCTGCCATGCTTCGCATTCCAGACTTGGTAGTCACTGCTATAATTTTTTGTAAAGTTCGGATTTGGTAGGCAATGGGCCGCCATAAAGTCGTTATACAAACAATTACCAAAAAATTTTGATAAGCGGTTTTGGATAATGTAATCATGTTTGTGTATTGAAAGAAGAGAATCCGTGGAGTACCTGATTGGTGCTGCGGATTCTCTTCTTTTAGTTCCTGACCAGATACATCAGGAGATTGACGACACCCAGAAAGCCTTATGGCATATAAGTCTATGGACACAATCCTATTCCGGATTGAGCGTACTGTAGAGATTTTGGATCCCATTTGTCCGGTTCAGGTCCTATGTTGTGGATCGGGTGATAATGGTGGATGCAATGTGGATGACCCGGTTGGCCCGGGCAGGGAGGTTGATGCGGTCTAAGAGCAGGTCAGGCACGCACTTTCCTAAGGCGGTCTTGTTGACATTGACGGTTGAGAGAGGCGGATCGGACTTTTTTGAGTCGACCATATTGTCAAAACCAATGACCTTTACCCTTCCAGGCACATCAACGCCCAAGTGCTTCAGGGCGTCCAGCAGGGCAATGGCGATAGTATCGTTGGCTGCCACAAAGCAGTCTGGCAGATCGGGAAGCTGGCGGAGCGCCCGCGTCAGCGCCCGGCTGTCGTAGGGGATAGCATCAGTATCCGTAATGGAGCAGCTCAGGTCCACTGGAAGGCCGGAGAGGAACAGTGCTTCACGCATCCCCGCAAAGCGCTCGTAAAAGGAGCGGCAGTGGAGGTATTCCCCAACGAAGCCGAAGGTTTGGGCTTTCCCCTCTCGTATCATGCTCAGGCAAAACCGCTTGATTGGCTCCTGGCTCTCCGGAAGGACGATATCATAGCTCCCTTTTATCTCCATGTCTACCGCAGGGAAATCCAAAAAAATTACGGGGCAATCAGCTTTTAGAAGCTTGGAGATATAGGCAGGCTCGAAAAACTCAATACAGATGATACCCTCGACATGGGTCTGGGACAGATATTTCATGAACCGCTCAAAAGATCCCGGACTTGTAACGCAGAACTGGATAAGGTCAATGTTCCGGTCAGCAAGGCTCTTCTCAATGCCCCGGAGCACATGGACATAGTAGCCGCTGTTTATGAGTGGCTGGGAAGACAGAAGGTTAAATTGGGCTGGGGCAGCAGTGGCGGCGGTACCAGCAGCGAGCCCATAGCCTCGGTAGCCCATCTCAATGGCGGCATTCAGGACAGCGTTTCGGGTCTTGGGTGGGACATGCTTGCCGTTCAGAGCCTTAGACACAGTGTTGCGCGAAAGGTCCAGAGCATCGGCAATGTCTTGAATTGTAACGGAGTTGTTCATGGCACACTCCTTTTCACGCAAAGGTGTTGGTGTCGAATCTGTGGGCAGTAATGCACAAATTCTAAGTCAATAAATGTGTATTTGCACATTTATTTTGGCGGCAGAGAAATTTAATTGACGCTTCTATAAGATGTATTATATACTGTATTTGAATTTTTTGCAATCTCTTTTTTGTGATATTCGTAAAAAATACGCTTGTCGGACAAACAATTCAAAGGCTGTATGATACAGGCGGGAAATTTATACAATTTTTAGGAATGTAAAAATTATTTACTCCCCGCCGGGGGAGTAACTGATACCGCGCATCGTTCCCGGAACATCCGCAGTATTTGCATAAATTTATTTCGTATGATGATTCCTCTGGTTTTATGTTGTTATCCACGTCAAACATACTGCGAAACCAGAGGAAAATCAGATGAGTCGCGGACCTGAAATGCTTCTATTTTCAAGGGCTTTCCCTGTTTCGCGATTGACACCGAGTCAAAGGAAAGGAGGAGACAGTATCTCAGGAGAATCCCCATCTGACAGTATGTGACATATCAGAAAGGAGAAATTTTACATGGTTCAACTGAAAAAACTATTGGCATCATTTCTGGCGCTGACCTTTCTCCTGTCTGCCCTGAGCCTGCCGGCTCTGGCGGCAGAAGCGGCGGAGACAGAGGAGGACGTATCTGCGGCCAGCACCGAAACGAAAACCACGCTGACAGAGTTTGAAAGTAAACATAATGAGGGCACCGTTACAATAAATGGGAACGAAATAACCCTGAGCAAGCAGGGCGGAGATCATCATGCGCTGCTGAAAGGTGAAGCGATCTACAGAGACTTTGTTTATGAAGCGGACGTAGAGCTTGGAAAAGATGACGGAAGCATAAGCGCCGCTCTAGTGTTTGGCGTTAAAAATCCCGACGACATCGGCGCATTGTGGTTTGGCGCGAATATCAACAAGAACGACAATAACGGAAGAATTTTCAAAGTGGGCGCCGGCGGCGGAAATGTTGTGGAAATCAACGATTTAACAGCCAAGGGGTTTGACTTTGCCGGGAAAATCCATATGTGCTTAACCGTTTCTGAAAACGGAAGCTGTACTTGGCAAATATCGAACCCAGGCGGAACTCCCATGGAAGGAACCGGCAAGATCGACGGCTGGCGGGGCGGCTATATTGGCCTGCTGACATTTGACAGCAGCGCCGTGTTCAGCAATGTAACTCTCCAGGGCACACCTGTAGAACCTGAAAAACCCGGAGATCCCGGAGATCCCGGAGATTCTGCCAAGCCCGATTTGAAGACGAATCTGACGGGATTAGGCGGAAGCGAAGCTTACACCGAAACGTCGAAGGGACTGCATGGCGCTGCCAGCGGCAAAGGCGACCAATTTATATTTAGTACGACATCCGGTAAGGACTTTGTATATGAGGCTGATGTGACCTTCCTGAAACCATGGGAAGACGGGGCGGCGGCGCTTATATTCAGGAGCAACTCAAAAGCTGACGACGGTAAACAGATGTATGTCGCGAACCTGAACGGCAACAGCGGAGAGACCAGAGTCTTCAAATTTGGTGACAGAGATGTTGATATGGGTCCTCATGGCTGGGTAGACAGAAAGGAAGACAATACATATCATCTGAAAGTAACCATGATCGGAACCCATATCGTTTACTATGTCGATGACAAACTGGTACTCAACACCGCCGATTATACCATGCACAATGGGTACTACGGTCAGAACGATGCATATTTGAGCGGAACAGTCGGCTTGATGACATGGAATACAGATGTTGTCTATCAAAATGTAACGTATACGGAGCTGAACGGAACGAACAGTCCAGAGCTGAAAAATTTAAGTGTCACAAGCAACGAAGGTAAGGTTGATAAAGATATTTCTTTCCATGAAGGGCAGTATGTTTATATCACCTATGTTTCAAATGACACGAAGACCATTCGGCTGAATTGCACGAAAAAAGGCAGCAGCACTATCATCGCAACCGACGAAACAGGTAAGGCCGCAGACATAAACAGCCTGCCGGTGACGAAGGATTTCCAGATGTACACGCTGACCTCGGAAATGGACAACGGGGCAAAGGTCATCTACCGGATCAGAGTCCACCGCTGCCAGCCGGATGAGACGTACTACAATGAGGACTGGCGCGGACAGTTCCATTATTCCGTAAAAGATGGATGGGGAAATGATCCCAATGGTATGGTCTACTATAAGGGGACATATCATCTGTTCTATCAGTATTACGATGGTCCGAAATGGGGCCCCATGCATTGGGCACATGCCACAAGTACCGATCTGCTCCATTGGGAAGATCATCCCATCAAGATCTATCCGGATGAATATGGAACGATGTTCTCCGGTCCTGCTGTTGTCGCAAATCATGCTACTGCACCAGATATTTTTGCCGAGGGTGAAGAAGGAATCGTGTTCCTGATCACGGCAAATGGTGAAAAGGGCTGGGACGGCCAGCAAAAGGTAACGCTTGCTTATAGTAAAGATGAGGGAAAGACTGTCCAGAAATATCAGGAGGGAAAGGTAATCCTTCATTGGGAGGAAGATCCGTTAAAGTCCGACGCCTTCAGAGACCCCAAGGTATTCCGTTATCAGAATAAATGGTTCCTGGTCATCGCGGGCGGCCCGCTTAGAATTTATTCCTCTGATGACCTGGTCAACTGGCAGGTTGAATCCGTATACGGCGACCTGCATACGGAGTGCCCTGATCTGTATCCTTTGACGGTGAAAGACGCAGACGGAAAAGACACGGATGAGGTTTTGTGGGTTCTGGATCGCGGCGGCCGAAAATATAAGATCGGCGACTTCAAGCAAGGCGCTGACGGCAAGTGGGGCTTTGTTCCTCTTGCGCAGTATGCAAGTCCCAACGCCGGCGGTATGGGAAATGAAGACAATGACGGCATCATGAATTTCGGTCAGGATTCCTATGCAGCCATGACCTATTATATGGCAGGCCCCAATGCAGAAAACAGCTTTACAGGAAATAAAGTCATTGAGATCAACTGGATGAATACCTGGACAGAGGGCTTCAACAACACGATCCCGGACGTGAATGGAAACACCGTCTTTAACGGCACCTATAACCTGCAGCTGGAATTGGGGATCAAAAAGGATGCCGGCGGGAAGTATTATCTGACCCAGACCCCCATTGAGCAGTATGAAACACTGCGCGATAATGCGAACAAGGTCGAGTTAAAGAATGCAGCCATCACGTCCAATAACGATCTGCTGAACAATTTCAGCGGCGACAGCTATGAGATCGCGGCAACTATTAATCCGAACACCAGCAAGGAGTTTGGATTCAAGGTCAGAACGGATAAAGATCAGGAGACCGTGATCAAATACGTTGATGGAAACTTGGTGATCGACAGAAGCAAATCCGGTGTCATTATCATAAACAAAGACTTTATGAATGTGGTGAGTCAGCCCGCAGAAAAGAACGCGGACGGTACATTCACCTTCCACATCTATGTGGACCGTGCCTGCGTGGAAGTGTTTAACGGAGACTACACAGTTGCCGGGGCGATGCAGATCTTCCCGAACACTGCGAGCAAAGGGCTGTCCGTATACAGCGACGACGGTTCTGCCACAGGTGATATCACAGTCTATCCGCTGAACAGCATCTGGACAAATAAGGCGCAGACTGAGACTCCGGCAGAAAGCTCCTCTGCAAATGTCCGGCCCGACTTTGCCGATGTTCGGCCCGGCGCGTACTTCTTTGACGCTGTGATTTGGGCCGTGGAACGCGGCATCATCTCCGGCACCAGCGCTACTACCTTCAGTCCAAACGCCCCCTGCACCCGGGCCCAGATTATAACCTCCCTTTGGATCGCCGCTGGTTCCCCGAATGCCAATGGCAACAATCCTTTCACTGATGTGGCCCGGGACAGCTACTATTATGACGCGATCCTATGGGCCGCAGAACAGGGTATCATCTCCGCAGATTCGGCTGCCGCCTTCGGTCCGGACACCCCCTGCACCCGCGCTCAGGCGATAACGTTCCTCTATAAAGCCAGTGGAGACGCCGCGGTGAACGGAACCAGCAGCTTTGATGACGTGGACAGCAACGCCTATTATGCCGCGCCAGTCCAGTGGGCTGTGAGCAAGGGCATAAGTTCCGGCACCACTGCCAACACGTTCAGCCCGGATATGACCTGTACCAAAAAGCAAATCGTGACATTCCTGTTTCGCATGTTTGCCGATAAAGCTCTGTGAAAAACCAAAGTGAGTAATTGAAGTGACCTGCAAAAGTTAGAAAAATGCGGTAAAAAATTGTATAAACAGCTGAAAGGTTTGCTGCCTGTGAATAGCGGGCAGCAAACTCTTCTATTTTTCCAGTATGCAGGATGATGTCCCAAAGCGATTTTTGAGATGCCAAGCCGGTTAAGTTCTGTACTCAGCGCACAGCGGCGCATTTTTGATAAATTAAAATGCAGTTGACAAATGCCGCGAAGATGTGTTATGAATATATCTGATCGCAATCGGATCATACCTGATTTTGGGCAAAAAAACAAGCTTCCTTCGACGACGATCATGGACGCTCGATATGTCCACTTTTATGGCAAATAAGGGCAATATTGTCCGCAAGTGGTATGTCGTTGACGCGTTTATATAACGTTGCTAAAACAGGAATTTGTTACGGAGGTTATAGCATGAATATCAAATGGGATGCCGACAAATATACTTCTGATTTTTCTTTTGTACATCATTACGGAAACGATGTCATGGAATTAATTACGGCAAGCAAAGGCAGCAGCGTATTAGATTTAGGGTGCGGAAACGGAGCCTTATCTAAGACTTTGCAGGAAAAAGGTTATACGGTAAAGGGAATTGACGCATCAAGAGAACTGTTGGAGATCGCAAAGAAAAACTATCCTGAAATAGAATTTATGCATTCGGACGCAGCAAATTTTTCCCTGCAGGAACCGGTTGACGTTGTTTTCTCGAATGCTGTCCTCCATTGGATTGATAAAGAACGGCAGCCTGACCTGCTGCAATGCGTATATCAAGCCCTTAATAAAGAGGGACAGTTTATCATGGAGTTTGGGGGATACGGAAACAATCAGTTCATCCATGAATCTTTAGCACAGATTTTCGCAGAGCATCATTACTCTTACAAAATGCCTTTCTATTTCCCGACAATCAGTGAATATACAACGCTTTTAGAAAACACCGGCTTTTCGGTGAGATTTGCAGCTTTGTTTGACCGGATGACAGAATTGAAGGGTGAGCAGGGTTTGAAAGATTGGATTAATATGTTTCTCAAAACGCCGCTTTCTCTCATAGAGGATGAGGGCGAACGGGAAGCAATCATCAATGAAGCGGCAGAAAACCTGCGGGGCCGTTTGTACCGCAGCGGCAAATGGTATGCGGATTATGTTCGGATCAGAATTAAGGCGATAAAATAGCAGACCGGCGGCATAAACTATCTTTGTTCATCCTCCAGGCTCCAGCCATATAATGGATACCGCTGAATCGCGCCGAAAATTTTTTTCTTCAGATTGGGAAACTGTTTTTCCAGCTGTACTAAAAGCGTTTTCATATCCTCCCGCGCTGTAGAACCGTTTGCCGGACAGGGATTTTTGACTACCGGCAGACCTTCCCGAATGACCGCGTTCCGCACTTCCCGCTCCTGCACATACAGCAGAGGCCGAATCTGTGTAATCTGACTGCGGTCCAGATACGTCACCGGCTGAAAGCAGCTGATCCGTCCCTCCCAGAACAGAGACATCAGCATAGTCTCCACTGCATCGTCGTAATGATGCCCCAGCGCGATCTTTGAGATGCCAAGCCGGTTAAGTTCCGTACTCAGCGCACCGCGGCGCATTTTTGCGCATAGTGAACAGGGATTTTTTTCTTTCCGGCAAACAAAGACGATTTCGTAGATTGGTACAGGAATTAAATGATATGGTACTGCCAGACGTTCGCAGAGTGCGGCAATCGGTGAAAAATCCGTACCAGGCGTGCCGCTGTCGATGGTGACGGCGGTCACAGAAAATTTCTTCGGATAAAAATCCCGCAGTTTTGCCAGCGCCGCCAGCGTCAAAACGGAGTCCTTTCCGCCGCTGACCCCAACCGCTATCGTATCGTTTTCCTCAATCATATGATAGTCCTCTATACACCGCCGGACACGCGCTAAGATATGCTGCATAACAAAATATTTCTCCTTTTTGAAAATTGAAAGCTAGAGATCAAGAGATAATCAGCGAAAATCAAAGAACCAGCGAGCATATGATATGATAAATTAAAATACGGTTGACAAATGCCGCAGAGATGTGTTATAAATATATCTGCTCGCAATCGGATCATACCTGATTTTGGGCAAAAAAACAAGCTTCCTTCGACGACGATCATGGA
>CAMWQV010000068.1 GCA_947176425.1 uncultured Clostridia bacterium | reverse complement strand
TATTCGCAGTTGTTGTAAGTTTTTGGCTCCTACACACTTTAAAATTCAGACTCTTCAATGCCGCGATTGTTTTGGAAAAGGATATCTGCCCAGTTTCGGATGAGTTGCTGTTCCGTATAGTTGCGCAAAACTTCCTTTTCCCAGCCATGCTCTGACAACAACTTAATCAGTGCGGTCTCAAATTCGGCCTCCTTTGTGAATGCCATAGCGTCCTCCTTTCTATCTTAGACGAACATTTTTTCAAAGCAGGCTTTATTGATATTCTTCAGTTGCTCCAATTCATGTTGGTGAAGGATAATAAGTCGGTCAAGAGCAGTTAGAAACTCTCCAATTTTTCTTTGCTCATCTATATCTGGTAAAGGTATGGGCATCTGGAAAAATATACTGTCTTTAATAGAAAATCGATCTGATCTCGCTCCGGAATCACCGTTAAAATTCATAAAGGCGTGCCAATATCTACTTTTGAAAAAATATTCAAGGTAGGTGTTATCTACATCATGTGTTCTAAACACAGTGTAAAGCGGCGACATTACACCTGTTCTCCCCAATTTATTTCGATTTATCGGACCTACTGGAGCAGTAACCGAAATTCTGGGGTTGTAAACAAAATCTTCATCACAAACAATATAGTATCCATTGAGGTTTTCAATTTTTGAAATACTATGGTCAAAAAAATCCTGTTGACTAATAATTCCGTACTCTGCTGAGTTTGTTAGTGTTTCTGTATATTGTGTGCCACTGTTTTTCTCTGTTACTTTATCAGCAATCTCTCCCAGTAAACGTTGCGACCAAGCTCCTGTAAATCCGGTAAAGCGAATCTCTGGTACATTAGCCCCTTCCTTGGGAAACATTCTCTCAAGCACGGAATTTTTGATATTGTATCCACCCCTTAACCGTTTCTTAAACTCTGCAAGGCCCTTCATATCAAACTCGCTACCTGTCAGCTCATCCAGCATTAAGATCAAAGAACGCTCTGTATCAGCAATTTCTTTCTCAACGTTGGCAAGAGTCATTTCGTACTTCTTACAAAGGGCATCAAGCTTACCGATAAACTCCGAGATAATCGTATCAGGCAGGGAACGGATACTATCCACAATAGGGACAATCCATTTTTTATGCAAAAGCTCCAGCACATCGGCATCGGACAGCCCCTCAATCGTTGCTTTTGTTTTCAGATGGAGCGCGGTGCTGTCTTCCCTAATTTTCTTTTTCAGCGCCTTTTCCTCGGTAATAAGCTTATCCACTTTTTTCAGGACAGCCAGCGTTTCCGGGTCGGCTGCTTTCGCTTTCAGCACTTTCTTGACCTCCGCCGGGACAAATGCGTCTTTGTTCTCGTTCACAAAGTCCTGTTCTTTGTCTTCCTCGCTAAGTTCTTCCAGAAGCGTTTCATACTCGCCGGAGATTTCAGACAGACGGTCTTCCAGTTTTGCCAGTGCGTCCAGATCACTGGCCAGCATATTTTTCTGTACCAAGTCAAAGGGAAGAACGTGACCGGCCCAGCCATCCTGTACCTCCTGTTCCTTGCCGTTCTTCTTCTTAGTCACCATGTTTGGATCAACTTGTTTCGTGGCGGCAAAACCTTCGGTCTGGATGATCTCCAGATCACCGGCAATCCGTCCCCACTCATCGTCTAGGAGCTGGTAAGCGCCGTAGCGGTCAACCAGGGGAATCCCGTCAAGCCGGGAGAAAATTGCATCGCTCAGTACAGATTCCTCCTGCGCGGTGTTGAGCGTCTGCATATTGTCAAGCAGTTCAGCCCGCAGGAGATCATCAAAATCATGGAACAATTTTTCATAACGGGAGACAAAAGAGATTATTGATGGGTGCGATCTGAGGGCGGATTTCAAATCCGGCACATTCAAGTGACAGTATGAATCATTATCAGACGCAAAAATTGCTTCTTTCAGTTCAGGGAACGCGGTCCAATATGGATGTAGCTCCCGCAGTTCGCTTTCCGGGATGCCGCCGAACATGGACGAGTAAATGTCCCAGCTCTCCGCCTTCTCCGAAGAATCCACATAACGGGGGATGTTCAGATTGTAGTCGTTGGCGCGGATTGTGTCTCTCTCCACACGTTCCGCAAATTTAGGAATACTCTCGCGGGCTGCAACAGCATCCACGATTTTTTTGATGTCACAGGCGCGCAGAACGTTGTTCTTTCCGACTTTGGCAAAGCCCTTGGAAGCGTCCACAATCAGCACGTCGGTGTTGTCGCGCTTCTGCTTCAACACCATGATAATCGTAGGAATACCGGTTCCAAAAAAGATATTGGCGGGTAAGCCAATGATAGCGTCAATGTGATTCAACTCAATCAGATTTTTACGGATTGTCCCTTCTTCACCGCCGCGGAACAGAACGCCGTGCGGCAGAACAATCGTCATAATTCCGTTCGGTTTCAGGTGGTACAGGTCATGGAGCAGAAACGCATAATCCGCCTTTCCCTTCGGAGCAAGCCCAAACCGCGCATATCGCGGATCAGATTCTTTGTCGGCAGGATTCCAAGCCTGAGAATAGGGCGGATTGGAAACCACAGCATCCACATACAGGGGATTATAGGTATGTATCGGGTCGTTCTCGTCAAAGTACGGCCAGTCGTCTTCCAGCGTATCGCCGTTCCTGGTCACGATGTTGTCCGGCAGAATCCCACGCATAACAAGGTTCATTCGGGTGAGGTTATATGTGTTTTCCTTCAGTTCCTGCGCATAGTACATGATGTGATCGCCGTTGCCCGCATATCGTGCAACGCACTTACCAATGTTGATGAGCAGGGAGCCGGAACCACTGGTAGGATCGTAGATTTTAATTTCTGTTCGGTCTTTTAGATGGTTTGCAATGATTTCGGACATCAACAGAGAAACCTCGTGCGGCGTATAGAACTCACCGGCTTTCTTTCCCGCGTTAGCGGCAAAGTTGCTGATTAGGTATTCATAGATGAAGCCGAGAACATCATAGTCCTGCTTCCCATCCATCGGAATGTCCTTAATGAGATAGAGCAGTTCACGGATTGCCTTAGTTCTTGCACCAGAGGTTTCGCCCAGCTTAGAAAGACCGGTCTGGAGTGTGGCGAAAATGTTGTCGAACAACTTCTTATGGGAAGGATTTATCAGGCGGCTAAAAGCAGAAAGCGCGTCTGTGACGTTCTCAGCAGAGAAGTCAATTCCTTTGGCAATCCAGCTGGAAAACAGGTTGTCATATGAAATGAAGTATCCGAGATTTTTCTGAATGTTTTCAACGGTTTCATCATCCTCCTCGGTGAGTTCCGGGAGATATTCCTCCGTCCAGTCATTTTCCATCAGGTACTTGACTTCCTTGTCCGAGAGGAACTTGTAAAAGATAAAGCCGAGAATATAGTCCTTGTACTCGTTTGCTTCGATTTTGGAGCGCATCTTATTGGCAGACTCCCAAATTTTGGAAGCAAGCTGTTGTTTATTCATCCTGATTTTCCTCCTGCTGTTTTACCGATGGTGGACTGTCTTCAAAGACTTCTGCGGTTATTTTCATAAACCGAACATCAACCGTACTGCCTGATTTAATCATACAATCAGGGATGCCATATGCCATACATATGTAATTGTGAAATGATAGGACCCATAAATATTTCTTTAGAATCCGTTCCCGAATATCCGCTTCTTTCGCCTTAGATATATCCAAATCATCATATTTTCCAAATTCATAGATTTTTTGAATGATATGATTCTTATGCTGTTCAAGCCGTTGTTTTTGATACGCACTAAGGTTGAGCAGACTTTGATAGTCGTTCGGGGAAAATGCTTTCAGAAAATCCAACATTTGCTCTATAGTGGCCTGATCGAGCATACTGTTGATGTTAAGGCAATACAGATAATTCAAAACAACTGCTCCATCAATGACAGGAAAAAGAAGATGGTTGCGCCACTGTAAATAGAATTTTTCCACATTTACAGCAGGCGTAATAGAATTGCAAAATGCGAGGTCTTCATCTGAAATGTACTCGCCAGAATGTGCATGGTTTTCAATTTCACAAGCCTTCTTCAAATCGCCTTGTTTTACAAAGTGGGGCTGTAAAACATAGTCAAGAACAGATTTATCCATAATGATTCGCGGATATATTGCAGTCTCTTCCAACGCAACAGCATCTATTAGACCCTTGCCAAAAACAAAATCCTCATTGAACGAAAGTTCTCCAATGGTTATTCCACCTCTGAGGAATAATCCATATCTTAAAACAAAATTTCGCTGAATATCTGCAACAATAGCTAAAAATGCCAGAAAACGCGGATACTCAACTTCGGCTGTAGTAGTTTCCAGACACAGCAGTATATTATCCGAAAACACTTTCTTTCGGATAAATAGCTTTCCTATCTCCACTCCAATCCGTGATGAGTTTATTTCTCGTATGTAATTGATTGTGTTGGAGATTGCTTCGTGTATGATCTGAAGAAAATCTCCTACCTTGTCAGGGTGATCTTCAAAAAATTTCTTGTAGCCCAATAAATCAAAATAGGCAATATAATATTCTTTGATCGGTTCAGGTTGCTTGTTCTCTTGTGACATTCAAATTTCTCTTCTTTCTTGATTTTCCAAGCCAAAGGTGCAAACCACCGTCTTTAGGCGGTAAATGCTTTCAGCACTCCCCCTTAAAAAGCGCCTATACGTAAGTAGTAACTTCTTGAGACGGAGCAGGGGATACAAGGCATTTCAACAAATGGAGGAATCATATTTCTTTGTCAAATTACCGATTTCTGTTTGAACCTTACTAAAAACATTGCTGTTTTTAGTAAGCAACGAAGTGTTATTTTCGGATTCTGACAAAATAACTTTGCTAACAACAAAAATTGAGTCTTTAATCATTTCTTTTTCGCCTATATCAGGTAAGCCAAGCTCTTTATACTGCTTTTTTAAGTTTGCATATGCATTTAGTAAAATAATATCCCCAGTGTTCATAAAGCGAAAATCCTCAATATGTTCGAGTAGCCAGCATTGAGGGATGCCCATATACTTGGAAAAATCTTCTTTCTGATTGTTTCTTCTTGTTTTCCTATACAACGTCAATACCTGAGATATAGATTGGTATGTAGCATATGCTTCAATGACCTTTTCCGCCGTAATCCCGGACAACAATTCTTCAATCATCTTTTTATCAAACAATGCATTTTTACCACGCTTGGCAAGACTTGCATGTTTATTTACCCAATATCCAACATAATATTGGATAGCTTTTTCCAACTGTATTGTTACTTTATCCTTGATTTCGATCCCCCGCTCCGCCATATAAGTAGCCTCATTACTTTGCCGCTCAAGAAAATATCCACATTTTAACAATTGCTGTTGCAAGTCTCGAACTATTGGATGATTGGCAATAAAATAGCTGTCACGAATGGGGGTTTGAGAATTTAAATATTCTGTTATTCTCATTCTTTCGCTATAATCTGCAATGGATATTATCCTAACAAGCACATACACCGAATCATTCAGTTTCCCTTTTTGCATTGCATTATAGAGAACATTTACCGACTGACAGCCATTGACAACCGAAGCCCCCTCCAAGATGATCTCGCTTGAAGCAGGACTGTTTTTTGCTTTGTCGCAAATAAAAACTACTCCGTTATTGTAAAAATAGAACATATCTGCTTGATCAGTTGATGTAGCCGTTCTGTTAATGCCTATATTGACGTTGGAACCATATTCATAAAGACGAATATTTTCATCAAAGATTGTTGCAATATTACTGGCAATTGACTCCACAAGTTCCCTTCCGTTGACAAAACCAACTAAGGAGTCAATTTTTCTTCCTTGTACATTATAGGCGGACTGCATTTGTTTATATTTTAGGGTGATTGAAATATTGTTTTTACGATTAAGCTTTTCATAAATATTAGAGATCGCATCTCTGTCATGATAAATAATCTCCAAATTGCTGCCGGTGTCCCGCTTAAAAGCTTCTGCATTACTTTCTACAATAGTCCTATTGGCAATGACCCCTTTGTTATAGCTCACAAAACATATCCTAAAATTCGTTATTACTGTGTTTTCGAGTTGCCTTTTAAATTCATCAAACTTTTGGTTTTTTCCAGTATACGGCTTGTCATTAGATATTAAAGTTAAGAAACCATTCCATGTTTTCAGTATATCGCCCTGATCAATCTCACAATTAATATTCTGTTTTTTAGACGGAAGCTTATATTGCATAATTGTTAAAGCACAGTTGTCTTCATCTATTAATATAGAATCAATTCCCAGATCCCCATCTCCATCAATAATGGCCTCGGCAATATCTTGGGTATTCAACTTATAATAATTCTCCAAATACCAATGAGCAAATGCGATAGAATCTGTTTTATATTCATTGTCCTCTTTTATTAATTGCAATTTTTCCAGTATTTTCAAATAATAAGATTCATATTTTGTAATTGCCATTTCTTGTCTCCCTTGGTACAATTTTTGTTTTCCAAACAAGCCTTATTGGGTTTCCTTACAAATAGTCTCTCATATTCGGAAGTCTTATCTGTTTTCCGGATTCAAACATATGTTCTGCCTCTAGGTCTTCATGTTTATACATTATACCACATTCGACAATAAAAATCAAATATTTACAATATCATAAATTGAAAAAAACTGACGTTTCTACAAAGTTTGTTCTATATTTTTTACAGCTGCAATTCACTGGGGTGCCATATATACGTTTTGAAGGCTGATTTTTGTGTATCTCTACAGTTTTACTCATTTGGAGTACAAAAAATCCAACAAAAACAAGAATGCATCGCATTATAGATGCTCCCTTGCTTTTCTGTTTAGTTCAATAAATCAGTGAAGATTCAAAATCCCCCTTGACAAAACGCTTTTCCGGAAACTGCTGCCGAAGAATTTGAGATCAGCAAACAGCTTTATCATCAGATCACCGGGCGCAGCCAGCCCATAGGCCGGGATGTGATTATGTATCGCATTATCCAGTCTTTCAAGCCGGGGGAGATCAGCCCGGAAGAAGCCAACCGCATCGGCTATGAACTGGCGATGAAGTACACCGGGGGCCAGCATCAATTTGTAGTGGCTACTCATGTGGACAAAGCCCATATCCATACACATATCGAGATTAACAGCACCAATCTCAACTGCGATGGAAAACTCCGGGATGTCAAAGGGTCCGCCATGGTCCTACGGCGGCTCAATGATGAACTTTGCAAGGCGCACGGCCTCTCTGTGATCGAGAACCCGAAGCCCAGCGCCAAAAAGCAAAAGGAAATGGCGGCGGCAAAGTACGGCACCAGCCATAAGGAACAGTTGCGCCAGATCATTGACCGGGTACTTCCCGACTGCCAGGGCTACGATGATTTTCTGGCAAAAATGCGGGCCGAAGGTTACGAAATCAAGGAAGGAAAAAAGCTGTCCTTCCGCGCCCCTGGCTGGGACCGCTTTACCCGTTCCGATAAGCTGGGAAGTGATTATACCAAGGAGGCTCTGCGGGAGCGCAGCGACCCCCGGCGCGGGCGTTCTGCGGAGGCGAAAAAAGCCATTCCGCACACTGGCCGGAAAGTCAATATGCTTATTGATATTCAAGCGAAGATTGCCGCCGGAAAAGGTGCTGGATACGAACGCTGGGCAAAGATTTTCAATTTGAAAGAAGCCGCCAAGACCTTGAACTTCCTGATTGAAAATGACTTGACCGACTATGACGAACTGGCGGCGCGGGCGGAGCAGGCCGGTGATCGCTTTGACGAGGTTTCCCACCGTATCAAACAGTTGGAGGCTCGTATGGGCGAAGTGGCCCAGCTAAAGACACATATCATCAATTACTCCAAGACACGGGAAGTCTACGCCGCCTATAAGAAGTCCCGGCACAAAAAGGAATTTCTGGCGGAGCATGGGGCCGAGATCGCCCAGCATGAGGCCGCAAAGAAAGCCTTTGATGCCCTGGATGGCAAGCCCATTCCGAAGGTTGCCCAGCTTTCCCAGGAGTACGCCGCTCTGCTGGCTGAGAAACAGGAGCAGTATGCGGAGTACAAAGCTGCTAAACAGGACATGATCGACTACCGAACAATGAAACAGAATGTTGATAAAATCCTCGGCTTTGGGCCGGAGGAACAGGAGCGGCAGAGGCCGGAGCGGTGACTATGCAGAAACAGCACCGTGCCTCGGCACGGTGCTGTTTTTCTTTGGTGCTTTAGCGTAAAAAAACCCCCGGTTCTACCGGGGGAATAAAAAGCTTT
>CAMWQV010000067.1 GCA_947176425.1 uncultured Clostridia bacterium | reverse complement strand
CTCCTATGCGGCGCAGATTCGCAATTATACCGAAGAAATCAGCAGGCATGACGGCTGGGAATTGGTAGACATTTACGCTGACGAAGCACAAACAGGTACTCGGATGGACAAGCGGGAGGATTTCAACCGTATGCTGACTGACTGCCGTAAGGGTAAGATCGACAAGATATTGGTCAAATCGATCTCCCGCTTTGCCAGAATTACCCGCGACTGTCTCGCTGTTCTGCGAGAGCTGATGGCTCTGGGCGTATCCGTCTACTTTGAAAAAGAGAATATCAACACAGAGACGCTCACCACGGAATTGATGGTGAGCGTCTCCAGTTCTCTGGCGCAGGAAGAATCTATATCCATATCAAAAAATCAACGAATGAGCTATCAGCGGCGAATGGAACGGGGCGAATTTATCACCTGCTCCGCCCCATATGGATACCGGCTTGTCGGCGGTAAAGACCTTGTGATCGTAGATGACGAGGCAGACACGGTTCGATGGATATTTGATGCTTACCTGGCTGGCCACAGTTTCATGCAAATCGCGGTGGAACTGACCAGGCAAGGTGTGCCTACCGTATGCGGCGGGCCGTGGCATGAGGAAGCGGTGCGAAAAATTATATCCAACGAGAAATACATTGGTGACTCCCTCTGTCAAAAAACCTTCACAACTGAAACATTTCCCTTTACCAGAAAATATAACACTGGAGAACTGGATCAATTCTATATTGATCAGACACATCCCGCCATCGTTACAAAAGAAATTTTTGAGCAGGCGCAGGCACTCCGTCAGATGAGAGCGCAGCGTGTTCAATACCGGCATCCCGATTACCCGCTGACACGAAAAATTGTTTGCGGCGAGTGCGGCTCAGTATTTTCCCGAAAAGAAAGCAAGAGTGGATATGTTGCCTGGGTGTGCAGAAACCATGATCACCAGGCCTCGAATTGTCCGATAGGACGGATAGCCGAAAGCGAAATTTATGCTGCCTTTGTACGAATGTATAATAAGCTCAAGCAGCATGAGGGAATTATTTTGAAGCCTGCCCTCACCCAGCTGAAGGAACTAAATACCGCTCTACAGCGTGGCAATCCTGCTATGCTGGCCGTTAATAAAGCCATCGCTGAAACAAGTGAGCAGAGTTACAAAATCAGCCAGCTTCAATCCAGGGGCCTGCTGGACGCAGACGCCTGCGCCGCTAAACTGCGGGATATCAATGCAAAATTAACTGAGCTGCGCCGGGAACGCCGCCGTCTGCTCAAAAACGAGGACTTCGCAGATATGATGGAAGCCCTCTACGGAACAGTGGATGCCATTCGCACCGGACCAGAGAAACTGGAGGTCTTTGATACAGAGGTGTTCACTGATCTGGTCGAAAAAATTACAGCAGAGTCCACAACCTGCATCCGATTCCAGCTCTATGGAAATATAGGACTAAGGGAGCATTTACAGGAGACGGGAAGATGAGTATACGGAAAATTTTATACGGCTACAACGTTCAGAATGGGCAGATAAGAATCTGCGGTCGAGAGGCGGCTGTTGTGGAAAGAATTTTTACTCTGTATATTGCAGGAGTCTCCTATCAGAAGATTGCCGATATTCTTAACTCTGAGCATATCCTGTACAGTACAGAGTCCCCTCTCTGGAATAAGCACAAAGTGAAGCGTTTATTGGAAAACCCACGGTACACTGGAAATGCCGGGTACCCGCCTATTTTAGAAACGAGGATATTCTATACTGTGCAGGGGCGGATTCAAAGCAAAAAAGCAATTTATGTTCCCGTCATTCGACCGATCCTGCGGCTAAAGGGATACTTGCGCTGTGGACGCTGCAAAGGGAAATTGAACATAGTCGTTGAACCGGGGCAACGGGAGGACACCTTATATCTCAAATGTAAAAAATGCGGCTTTCAGACCTCGATTCTGGATATCGACTTAATGGACAAGATCAACCGGCACATAGCAGAGCATACTACTCCTGCTGACAGCAGCTACAGTCCCTCCAGTGAGGTTATCCGTCTGACTAATGCTATCAATCGAGGTCTGGAACATCTGGACGCGCCGGAGGACATAGTAGCCTTGATTATGCAGGGAATATCTGCACGGTATGAATGCTGTCCGTCAGTCGTAGACTGTAGGACGATCAAGCCGTCAGCCATAGTTGATCTAAAGCATTTCCGCCGGATAGCTTCTCATATCTCCATAGCATCGGGCAACATAGTGACGGTACACTTCAAATAGGCAGCAGCATTCGAGAAAGGAGACATCATGGCACAGGCAACAGCAGGACGGCGGGTACGTCTTATCCCTGCCACAAAACAGACTGGCACCCAATCTGGCCGCCGACGTGGTAAGCAGCGGGTAGCAGCCTACTGCCGGGTCAGCACCGACAGCGAAGAACAGCTTAACAGCTATGCCGCCCAAAAAAACTACTACACCCAGAAGATACAGGAAAATCCCGATTGGGAGATGGCTGGCGTGTTTGCAGACGAAGGGATCTCCGGCACAAGTTTGAAAAAGCGGAAGGAATTCAACCGTATGATAACCGCCTGCAAACGGGGACGGATTGATATGATCCTTACCAAATCCCTCTCCCGGTTTGCCAGAAACACAGTCGATTGTCTGGAGATTGTGCGGGCCTTAAAAGCGGATGGCATCGGGGTTATCTTCGAAAAAGAGAACATCAATACCCTAACCGAGTCCAGCGAATTCCTCATCACTCTGTTCAGCGGCTTCGCTCAAGCGGAGAGCGAGTCCCTCAGTAAGAATGTGATTTGGGGAAAGCAGAAAAGTGCAGAAGCAGGCAATGTATTTTTCCAGTACAGCAAAATTTTAGGTTACTGCAAGGGAGAAGATGGACAGCCCAAAATCGTACCGGAAGAAGCAAAAACTGTCCGCCGGATTTATTACCGGTATTTGGAAGGGGCCAGTCTGGGAGATATCCAGCGGGAGCTGATCGCCGATCAGGTGCCTACGGCAATCGGTATCCAGGGATGGTCCCGACAAGTAATCCATAATATTCTGACCAGTGAAAAATACATTGGTGACGTCTTGCTGCATAAGACCTATGTAACGGACTGCATCAGCAAAAAGGTGAAGAAAAATCAGGGCGAACGGCCCATGTACTATATCGAGAACCACCATGAACCAATTGTCTCCAAAGAGATATTCCAGCGTGTGCAGGAAGAAATGACGCGCCGGGCCAGCAAAAGGAAAGTAATGCAGAAAAGCGCTAAAACAGAGCAGGGCAAATACTCTGCCAAGTACGCACTGTCTGAGGTGCTGGTCTGCGGCGAATGCGGCACACCGTACAAGCGGTGTACCTGGGCGCGGAACGGGAAGAAACGAATCGTCTGGCGGTGTGTGTCCCGGCTGGAGTTTGGGAAAAAGTACTGTCACGATTCTCCCACGGTTGACGAAGAAAAACTGCACAGAGCTATTCTGGCCGCTCTGAATGAGTGCAGTGCCATGCAGGACGAAATCGCAGACAGCGCCTGTGAACTGGCAAGGCTGGCGAAAAACTGTGGTGAGTACAGTGGTGTGAATTTGCTGGAACTGCAGCAGAGACTGGCTGATCTGTCATCTGAGCAGGCGCTGGTATTAGATCAGGTGCTGGAGGATATGGATAACCCGGAGCTGAACGCCCAGCTCAAGATACTGACCGATGAAAAGCATAGCATTCAGAATCAGATGGAACAGTTAGAGCGTGAGAACACCCAGGCGACCAGACAGACGGCACAAATGGCCGAGCTGCGGAAATGGCTGGAGCAGCAGGCAGTGGCATTTAAAGAATACGATGACTCCATTACCCGCAAAATGGTAACAAAAATCACCGTAGTGGATGCCGAAACCGTTCGAATCAAAATTCAAGACATGGATATGGAATTGGAGCAGAAATTGTGTTAAAATCAGGACCGAGGTGAGAGTAATGGCAATTTTTATCACAGGCGATACCCACGGAGATTTTGCGCGTTTCAAAAAGGGAAACTTTCCTGAACAGGCAGAGCTGACGAAAGAGGACTATGTAATCATTTGCGGCGACTTCGGCGGAGTGTGGGATGACAGTCCCAGTGACCGATACTGGTTGGATTGGATGGATGCAAAGCCTTTTACTACCCTGTTTGTTAGCGGAAACCACGAAAACTATGATTTATTGGCAAGATATCCTATCCAGGAGTGGCGCGGCGGAAGGGTACAGTTTATCCGTCCATCTGTGATCCATCTGATGCGCGGCCAAATCTACGAACTTGAGGGCAAACGGTTCTTTACGATGGGCGGGGCCAGCAGCCATGACATAGCGGACGGTATCCTGGAGCCAGACGATCCGCAGTTCAAACGCAAGTGCCGCAATATGGATGCCAGAGGTGCAATGTATCGGATCAACCATCAATCCTGGTGGAAAGAGGAACTGCCCAACGAAACGGAGTACCGGACCGCCAGGGCCAACCTAGAGAAGTGCGGTTGGACGGTAAATTACATCGTTACCCACTGCTGCCCGACTTCGGTACAGGAGGAACTGGGAGCGGGATTCTATCAGGCCGATGCGCTGACGGATTTTCTGGAGGAACTCTCGCAGCGGTGTCAGTTTGAAAACTGGTTTTTCGGTCATTACCACGACAACAGAGCGGTCGAGCAGAAATACGTACTGCTGTACGAGCAGATCACACGATTGAACATATAAGCAGAAAGAGAGTATGGCTGGAACAGATATCAAAGTTCCAGCCATACTCTCTATGTGAATGACCCTACCCAATCTGAACAATTTGTTGTCAGTTGTTCGGATTGGGTAAGGGTGTTCTTTGGCTGCAGTTCTTATATTTCAAAGGTTACAGGCTTTTTTGACTTAAAACGTCTATGTCACTAACTATATACAAATAATTCAGAATCAAAGAGCAAAACGTGCAAATGAAGGGATTTGATCCCTTGCAAAACAAAGAAAAAAATGTTATAATTGCGCCATACAACAAATGGTGCCATAGTTGAAGAATAGACAATGACGATATTTTCTAAAAATATAACACATTTTGCTAAAGAGATGTAGGATAGCTGCTATGAATTTACAAGAACTGAAGAAAATACAAAAGCATCCCTATCTTTCAGACTTTTCGGTTTATCAGTTGATAACTGAACTTAGCCTATATGAACCCGTCTTAATTACACCGAAAGCTGTAGAGTTTATACAAGCTCTTTATGATGGTGAGATTCCCTTTGTTCGGGTAAGTAAGGAAACTCTTTATCTAATGTATGGTACGATCCTTCGTTGGTTGGACTTAAGGCTTTGTCACATTGCTGTTTTAGCGAGGGACATATGACATAAAGACAGGAGGATTTTATGAACTGGGCTGTATTTACTATTATCTTAGTCCTAACAATAATCATGGCAATCATCGAATATTCCCGTAGCGAGAGAAAGGGCGGTAAAGCGGTTGTTGTTCTCGTCCTTGGTGTTATCATTTCGTGCCTGTCGGGGTCCCTTTTTTACACAACTCCGAAGGAACCAGAGCAGGTATTTGACTTCCAAGCATACTATGAGGAGCAAGAAAAAAATATCAATAATTTCATTTATCATCGGGAATATGACCGTGCTTTAGATTATTTGACAGAACTTGCAGATACGGCGAAGAGTACTTATGGTAGCACATCTCTTGAGTTAGGGAAAATTTATGCCCTGATTGGACGTTACTATAATTACCTTGCAGATCCTATTAATGCGGAAAAATATGTTGGGTACGCAAAGTCCATTGTCCTACAATATACCCCTGATCACAACAATTATTTAGAGATCGCCACAATATATAAATCCTGTGGCGATGCCGACAGCGAATTTGTAGAGGCTGAATATTTTTATCATATTGCTTTAGACATCATGTCCAATTTTAACGATACAGCTAGCCAACTCACAGCCAGTATCTACGCCAATCTGGCAGACCGGTACTCCAATGCAAATGAACACGTAAAAGCACTGGAATGTGCCGAGAAAGCACAAAATCTGTACAAAGCTTACCGCGGCCCAGTTACAACAGAAGTAGGAGTCACCTATTGTGCTCTTGGTAATATATATGCGGGACGGAACTATACCAAGGCTCAGGAATACTACGAAAAAGCGGAAGCAATTTTTCGCAATAATGAACCGAATGATGACAGTTATTTAGCTATATGCTACTCAGGAATGGCCAATTTGTACACAAATATTGATCTCGAAAAGAGTTATGATTATGCTCATGCAGCTTGGGAATTAAATAATTCGCTTTTTGGAGAGCTCCATGAAAATACCATCAAAAGCGAAATCAGTCTAGCCGTCTTTTACCGCATAAGCAACGACCTGGGGCATGCAAAACAGATTTTAGAGGAGGCTTTGCTGAAGGCAGAGGAAAAATATGGAACCACCTCGCAAGTATCTGCCGAGATTTATATTGAATTGGGAAATACTACAGACTCCCTCCAGGAAAGTCTTGCCTACTATGACCAAGCAGAATTAATTGAAAAAAACTTACATGGGGAACGTCATCTGAATGTAGCGTTTATCTATGCGAACAAGGCTATGTCATACTACGACAACGGGGATTTGATAAAGGCTCTGGAATTCTACAATAAAGCTGTGAGTATATATACGGAAAAAGGCGGGAGTTTTTCCGATGAGTTGGCTTATCTTTATTTATTTCGGGGAGACTTCTACTATTACGAAGAGGACGAATACGATAAAGCGGTCAGAAAATATGAAGAAGCACAGCAAATTTATGATACTCTTTATGGGCCTTCGAACATTAATTCCGCATTATGTGCATTCAAAACAGCACGGTTATACAGTTACATTGGTGATAAGCCGGTAAAGGAAGTTGACAGACTGTTTTCATCCGCATTGGAGATTTATGAAATGACATATGGAGAGGACAGCTTTCAGAATGCGGAATTGTATCACGAATATGCCAAACATGTCTGGCTACATAAAAGCGATCCGCAAATGGCAATTAGGTATGCTCAAAAGGCTGTGGAACTTGCTTCAATTGATCAGCCGAATTCTCTTTTGCGGGCAAAATATTGCTGTGTTCTTGGAGAGATGTACTTTAACACAGGTAAAGCAGAAATGGGATTTGAAACCCTAAAAGAGTGCATTCGAATTATAGAGTACCGTGATCAAACACCTCCTGTTTACATAGAAGCACTGTCCATGTTAGCACAGCGTTACAGTACAGTGGAAGAAGAACGGGCTCTTGCGCTATGGTATATAGACAAAACTGTTGCTGCCGCAAAAAAAGCAGGTGGGGCTGAGGATTTGTGTGCGGCCTATTACCACACTGCCATTGCTCTCGGAAATCTCGGCGAATATGAAACTGCGTTAGAATACCTTGATTTCGCACAGACATATGGAATCAAGGTCTATGCTGAAGATGATCCTAAAATTCTCAACATTTATAGATATCGAGAGATGATTCAACAGTGGTTTAATTAGGGACTACTCCGCAACCGGCCGAAAGCGAGGATGAGCCACCAGGAGTGGAGAGTTGAACGGCAGGTAGATATTTTTGGGGAGTTCAAAATAGCCGGAGTTAGACACAAAGTTATCGTTGAATGTAAGGATTATAAAGCAGCGGTTCCACTAGAAAAAATTGATGCTTTTCGCTCGTAACTTATGGATATTGGTGGAGTTACCGGCGTATTTGTATCAAAAAACGGCTATCAGAGTGGTGCGATAGAGCTAGGGAAAAAATATGGAATCCAATTACAAGAAATTCGCGTACCTACTGACGAGGACTGGGAAGGACATATCCGTAGTGTAGAAATGTTCCTTCATTGCCGATTCCTTAATAATGTACATCCAAAAATTGAAGTGGATCATGAATGGGCGAAGATCAACAACTACACATCGACAAGCCGTTCAGGATGGACAGATGAGGTATTTATTGAAAGTGCTGTTGACGGATCTCGTATATCTCTGCTGTCCCTGATTAACAAATTGAGCAGAGACGATGTTGGAACAGGGCTTAAAACAGAGTTTCAATTTGAAGATTCATACTTTTGCATTGATGATGAGCGTACCAAAGTATCAAAAATCAACTTTGAATATGATGTAATAGAAAGTACAGATGTCCTGAAAATTTTTGGCGATAGTGTAATAAAAGCCATTGTACATGATGTGCTTGAAGGGATGACATCCTATGTTCACATTAATGGAGATGTTAGAACCTGTATTCAACTATTTACCATCTGCGTAAGAGGGTATGTAAATGGG
>CAMWQV010000066.1 GCA_947176425.1 uncultured Clostridia bacterium | reverse complement strand
CCGCATAGGTACGCATAAAAGCGGCGTCCGCCTTTCCATCCAAGACGGCCTGCATCACGTCTTTCGGGGATGGATAGGTCTGAAGGAAGGCGTTTTTAAACTGCTCATGCTCCAGAGGCAGGCCCACCAGACCATCCAGCACGGCCAGAGAGGAAACCGGACCGCTGAAATCTTTGCGGGTCAGCAGAACCGTGCCTGTATTCATATAGGTATCCGTCAAAAATCCGCCGCTGGTATACTCCGTTTCCAGGGAGGCAGACTGCTGCCAATCGATCACCACGTCCACACTCTCTTTGAGCCGGTCGTATTCCGCATTGTTCTCCGGTACGATCATCTCATAGGGCAGTTCGGCTATCTGCATCAGTCTGTCAAAGAACTGCGGCAGAATTCCTTTCAGTTCTCCGTTCTCTGTGTAAGAATAGGGCCTCCGGTCGGGCAGAGCCGTTGCAGTGATCTGCTTCTTCCCGGAAATCACCGAATCTATGTAATCCTGCTCCCGCTGCGTAAAGCCGCTGGCGGAGGAGACGCCGCCTCTATAATATTTGTTGTACAGAGCAGTTCCCCAGTCCCCCTCGCAGAGATTCATCTGATTGATGGCATAGTTGATCTCGTCCAGAAGGTCCTGGTCTTCCTTCCGTGTGATGGCGTAGAAATAATTGATATTGGTGGTATCCAGCAGTTTCTCGTTCTCCGACCGGCGAAGGTTGCTGGTAAGGATCGCGTCAATTTCGCCGCTCCGGAGAGCCTCCTCCAGCTGGCGGGAGTCCGCGTATTCCCGGCTCTGATAGGTAAATCCGTTCTCCTCCGCGAAAATGGGCAGGGTCCGGTTCTGGCTGCTTCCGGAGAGCAGTCCCACCGTCATGCCGTCGTATGTGCTGTAATCTCCGGAGACGATGTCTGTGTTTTCCTCCAGCACGGACAGCACTGTGCTGTTGCGTTCAATGGGAACGGAGAACGCGAAAAGTTCCGTCCGCGCCCGGGTCTTTCTGGCGGAGGTCACAACGTCGATCTCACCGTCCAGCAGCATAGACTGCATTTCTTCCCAGGTCTTGTCATAGCCCACAAACTCGAAATTCAAATGAGAGTACTGGGAGATCATATTCAGCAATTCAATGCCATAGCCGCTATAGACGCCGTCGCTGTCCTGCATGTGGTAGCCGTCAAAGAAAAAAACGCCCGCTTTCACCGTTCGGTTATTCGCTGGTTCATCCGCGGCTGCGGCTGGAATATTGGATAAAAGCAAGCATATAAACAGCGCAAGGATTTGTTTGACATATGGCCGGTTGATCAGATGCCCTTTTCGTTTTCTTTCCATTACCTCAGTTCCCTTTTCTGTTCATTTTAGAATCAGTTTTCACTATTATACTCTTTTCCATCCGCGCATTCAAGGGGAATGCAAGAAAAAGTCCGCATAAAAATTTTTTCGGGATTATTGACGGGCGCTGTCAGCGCCTGCAAATGAGGGTTGAATGTTGGCCGATGGTATGATATCATCAATGCAACGGCAGATGAACGAAAGGAGAAATCCAATATGGCAAAACTCGGATACTTACGTGGAAATGGTGTAGAGTTGATTATCTGTAAACAATCGACAATCTCATATCCGCTGCATAACCATGTTTCAGTTTATACTCTCGGCTTCATTTTGGAGGGTGCAATCGAATTGGTTACGGATAAAGGACGTAATATTTTCCGAGAAAATGAGACGTTTGTTATCCTGCCTTATACTCCGCATTGCATAAACGCCCAGTCTTGCTATACACTTTTGAGCCTGTGCGTCAGCACGGAGCTGACGGCTGGACCAGGACTTGAAAGAAACGCGTTAGACACAGCGGATTTTCTGCACAATTCCATAAACCAGCCAACAGTGGAAGATAAAATCCGCCAAGCCCTGTCTGGCCTTATTCTGATCAGCAAGATGATTCCTGCGCAAAAAGAAACGGCTGTCAGCAAATTAAAAACGCAGTTGGAAACATATCCAGAAATCAAGTACAGTTTGGACGATATGGCTGATACCGCGTTTATCAGCAAATATCATCTTATTCGCACCTTCAAACACGAAATTGGACTGACGCCCCATCAGTTTCAGATTCAAAACCGCATCCGTAAAGCACAGCGGTTATTGGAGACATCTGTTACAATAGCGGAAGCGGCCTTGGCCACAGGTTTTTGTGACCAAAGCCACTTCATCAGGCACTTTAAAAAAATAGTAGGTCTGACACCGGCAGATTACAGATTGGCCTGTGGGGCTGCGCTGCCTGTACCTGCTGATTAAGTAAGGGCCGGAATAAACTTTGCAAACAGATACAGCCCATCCGGCCCGGCTTTTACCTCATGGGGCACTCCCATTGGCAGGATGGAAATAACTCCAGGTTCATAGACCAGCTCGACACCATTGCTGATGCAAACGCCAGTTCCGGCAATGATCTCATGTGTTTCCAGTTGGGTCTGATGGATATGACTGCCGATAGCCTTGCCGGGAGCAACTCGCACCAGATGATAGCTGAACTGGCCCTCAGTTTCTTTGGCGGTTACGATATGCTTTAGTTCCACGCCGTCAAATGTTGGATGTTTACTCCACGGAATAGCGCCAAAGGAAATTGCTGCGCCCGGAAGATGTAATTTGCCTTCTGTATTGAACTTTTCAAACAAGTTTTGATAGTCCATGTAGGTCTGCTCCTCTCAAAAGAAATGCTGACAATTTCTTGTCATTCACATATTACAGCAATTTGCGAAAATCGGATTGTATAAAATTGCTTTATATTCTTCATGTTGTATTTTTGGGTAACGGCATTTCACAGCGGAAGACAAACCACCAGCTCAAACCGTCCGTTCCCGGCCCGCGTCTCCAAACTGCCGCCGTAACGTCCGGCAATCTCCCGCATTCCGGCTAAACCAAAACCATGTGCGGCTTTGTTCGCCTTGGTCGTAGCGAGAGCCGGATTGATTGTTCCATCCGCGGCGTTCTCTACCAACAGCATAAATAATCCTTTCTCCGTTCTGCATCGGACGGAGATTTTTTTGTCCTCGGACCGTTCCGCGGCTTCCATTGCATTGTCCAGCGCATTGCCCAGCAGAGCGCACAGATCGACCGCCGTTACCGGAATGTCCGCGGGCAGAGAAACGGAAAACTCTCCTGTTAAGCCCCTTCGGTCCATTTCTTCCGCTTTGGCAGCCAATACCACATTGGCAGATTCGTTTTCACACAGGCGGCGCGTACCCTGCAAAGCGGATGATTCTTCTATCTGTTCCAAATAGGCGGCAGCTTTCGCCGTATCCTCCCTCTCCAGCAGGCCGCGGATCACGGTCAGATGATTCCGCAGATCGTGCCGGAGCGTCCGCACCTGCTGGGATTCCCTCTGGATGGCCTGATAGTAGCTCTCACGCAGAGAAGCCAGCAGTTTCGCCTGCTCCAGCTGCTCATAATCCTCCAGCCTTTTGACGGCGAACAGCAGCGCCAGCGAGGTAATGAACACAAAGGGCAGCACAGTCAGGCCCAGCTTCAGAGCCAGACGGTACACCATTCTGGAATCAAATTTGTTATACGTCAGCAGCACGACCGCCATCAGAGAACACAGAGGCATGGATACCAACAGAAGCAGCAGACGCCACAGCCTTCGAGACAGCTGCGGGGGCTGGTCCGGCAGAAAGCGGCGCAGGCACACATACAGCAGACCCCAGATGACAGTACGCAGGATACGTGTCAGCGCATCGTACAGCCCGCTTTTTTCATAGAAGTTCAGAAGCGGGCCTAAATACGTATCCAACATTGCGGATACCGTCATAATTATACAGAAAAAAATCATGGTGACTGTGAGCCTGCCCAGCCGGTCCCCGTTTGAGCAGAGCAGAAACACCGCAAAAAACGGCGGCAGGGTAAACAGCAGATTGTTGTCCCCTACCCAGATAATCATGCCGCTGGCGGCGCTCAGGCACAGAAAGAGCAGAATTTTCCAGCGCCGCTGGGGTCTCAGCGGCAGAAAGGCGGCGCATATCAGGTAAAGAAACGTCCCGCTGCTCAGGAATAATATATACCAAGACCAATTTTGTATATTCAAATGCAGAAAATCGATCATGTGCTCCAACACAGTTCATTCCTCCAGTACAGCCCGCGCCAGCGCCGTGAGAGCCGTCTGACGGCAGGTCCGGCTGATGGGCAGTATCTCGTCCCCCACAAAAACCAAGCTGCCCTCCACCCGGTCCACCGCTCCGGCCCGAACCAGATACCGCTGATGGATACGGACAAAGCCTTCTCCTAAATTCTGTGCGGTTTCGTCCAGCTTTCCGTAAAAAACATAGGTCCGGGCTTCGGTCACGCAGACCACCCGGCGGCGTTCAGAATAGAAATATTGTATCCGTTTTTTGGGAATGCGGTAGAGCGCGTCCCTGCTGCGGCATAAAAAGACGCTGTCCCTCTCCCGCAGCAGCGCGGCGGCGGCACGGTCCAGCACATCGTCCAGATGTTCCTGTTTGGGCGGTTTGAGCAGATACCCCAGCGCGCCGACGGTATATCCTTCAAATACATATTCATCATATCCCGTAACGAACACCAGCTGAATATCCTCATTCGACGCACGCAGACGGCGGGCAGTATCCATCCCGTTCAGGTCCCCCATCTTAATGTCCAAAAAAACCAGGTCCATTTCTCCGGTATGGTTCTCCAGCCAGCGGATCAGGCCCTCTCCGGAAGAAAATTCAAAAAACATCCCTTCTGTCCGCCGCCGGTCCAGGGCCCGTTCCAAAGCGGCCCGCAGCGTGATGCGGGCTTCCATATTATCGTCACAGATGCCGATACGCAGCATAACTGTCCTCCTTTCCAATGCTTCCGCTATTGTAACACAAACCGCCAATTTCTCCAAACCAAAGTTGACGGCGAACCTGCCAAAAATGACAACACGGTTTGCGGAGACAGCCTTTTTATACTATGATTGGGATATTGTATAGAAAGGAAACAATATTATGTTGACTGTGGAAAAACTGCAAAAGTCCTATCAGGTGGGAAAGCAGTCCTATGAGGTTCTCAAGGGCGTCTCCCTGGAGGTAGGCAAAGGAGAGTTTGTGGCGGTTATGGGTCCCTCCGGCTCCGGCAAGACCACCCTTCTCAACTGCATCTCCTGCTATATCCCCGCCGACAACGGCAGTATCCGGCTGGGCAGCACGGAACTGGCGCATCTAAGTGAAGACGAGCTGGCAAAAGTCCGAAACTTGCAGATGGGTTTTGTGTTCCAGGATTTTCTGCTCATGGACGGCCTCACGGTGCGGCAGAACATTCTGCTTCCGGCCATCATCGGCGGCGCTGTGGCGGACGAGACGGAAAACCGGGCGGACCGGCTGTGCGATGTGTTCGGCATTTCCAAGATCAAGGAAAAATATCCCGCTGAAATTTCCGGCGGCGAGAAACAGCGCACCGCCGTAGCCCGCGCCCTGATTAACCATCCCCTGCTGATTCTTGCCGACGAACCGACTGGAAACCTGGACAGCAAGTCCTCCCGTGCGGTTATCGGCACGTTTGAACAGGCAAAAGCGGAGCTGGAAGCAACCATCTTTATGGTGACGCACGATTCGTTTGCCGCGTCTTTCTGCGACCGCGTGATTATCCTGCGGGACGGTGTAGTCTGGAGAACATTGGAAAAAAACAATTCGGAACGGACGGACTTTCAGGACCGGCTGCTGGACGCTATCCGTGAGATGGGACAGGAGTGACGGCTATGAAACATTTTTCTGAAGTCTACTCCGTTCTGCGGCGAAAGAATCTGAAGCAGTACGCGCTTCTGTTCGGCTGCTGCTTTTTTTCCGTCCTGTTGATTACAGCCTATGTGTGCATGATGCGCTCCCCCACGATCCTGAACGTCCTCCCGGAAGGCGGAGACAGCCGGAAGCAGGTCATGATGATCTTTGTTTTGGCGGTCATCGGCTGCGGCGTGTTCACTACCTACGCCGCCGGTCTGTTTTTCCGGCAGAAGTCCCGGGAAACAGGCATTTTTCTGGCTCTGGGCGCTACACGGCAGCAGCTTTGGAGGGAGCAGAACCGGGAACTTGCATTGTTGTCCCTGGGGTCCTGCGTACTGGGCGCGGCGCTGGGCGGACCGCTGGCATGGCTGCTGTGGCAGATTTTCCGCCTGTGCGTGGTCGATACGGACGAAATGCGGCTGACGTTCGCTCCGAAGGCTTATGTACTGCCGCTGGCGTTTTCTGTGTTTGTGATTCTTATGATGTTTGTTTTCGGCGCACGCTCCATCCGGCGTACCAATATTATCGATATCGTTCACGAGACCCATAAATCCGAACCAATTCGGGATGTTCCCCGCTGGTACGGCCCCGCCGGTATCGGTCTGCTGGTCTTCGGCGGCGTTTTAGGATATATGACGCCCGCTTTCTTTATCCAGGTTCTGCACTGGTACGCGCCAGAAGCACTGATGGCAGTCTTTTATCTTCCGGCGCTGGCGGGTCTCTATCTTATTCTGCTCCACACCGTCGTCAACGGCTGGAACAGAAAAAAGCATCTCTACAAGGACCTGATCGCTACATCTATGATGAAATTCCAGGGCCGTCAAACCGTCCGGAATATGCTGGTTATGACGCTGCTGATTGCGGGTGCATATTTCGGCAGTTTTTATACGCCTATGATGGGTACAGGCGCAATGATCAGCTACGATGCCAGACCGGTCGATTATGTCTTCAATTTCCGAATGGACCAGAATATCCCGCAGGAGAACGAGGTACGGGCTTTGGCGGAACAATACGGCGTGACAATCACGTCTTACGCGCAGGCTCCCATGCTGCGTCTGGCGGTAGACGGCACCACGGAAGTTGAGGAGGAAAGCGCTTTTGGCGTTACCTGGCGTGCGGAATACCGGGAGACGCTGAAATCTGAACTGTTTCTGTCCGCTTCCGGCTACGCGGCGCTGACAGGAGAACCCATCAATTTGAAGCCCGGCGAGATTATCGGTATCTTGGACAGGGAAGGCAGCGGACGGTACTTTTTTTCCTCCCAAGCCAGCCTTGTGACAAACTATGTGACCGGTCAGCAGCTCCATGTCAATACAGTTGGTGAACTATATAATGACGCCCTGTTTCAGCGCTTTGTCATGAATGACGAGGATTTTGCCGCCCTGTCCGCCGGACTTCCTGACAGCTGGCGGGAAACGCAGATTTGTTTCAATGTGGAAAATAACGCAGAAACCTACGATTTCGCGAAAACGCTGTTCTATGAGATCGTGGACTGCTCCGGACCGGAGACTGCGGTGCTGGACAGCTGGGACCCGGTCCTTCGGGATCACGATCTCAAGGAAAACGGCTATTACGCTTATGATCCGGAAACCAGCGTCGGAATCGGTATTGAGGTCCTCTCTTATGACCAGCGGGACAGCTCCGTGTTCCGGCTGAATTGGAAGTATATGCCTCAGTTCCGCGTGCTGGACAAGGTGGACTTTATCAAGAATGTGGCGGTATTTTTGACCCTGTTCGTCTTTATTGCCATCGTCTGCTTTGCCGCGGTGATCGTAATCGCATACACCCGCTGCATGACCATCGCCATGACCCACAGGCAGGTATACGATGATCTGCGGCGTCTGGGCGCGCCGAACGCTTATCTGTATTACTCCGTCCGGGGTCAGGTGAAACGGGTATTTTTAACGCCCGCCGTCGTCGGTACGTCGCTGATCTACGCGTTCTATCTGCTCATCATGTACTTCAACGGCGACCCTCCCGGCATTACCGCAAGCGAACTAGCAGGACTGCTGGCAAGCTTCGGCGTGATCGTGGGCGTGTCCGCGCTGCTGTACCTGGTATACAGAATGACGCTGCGGTCGGTCTGTGCCACGCTTGCTATCCACAGATAATTTTCAAATGAAACAGAATATTACCCTCAGCCCTTCCCTTTGGCTGAGGGTAATATGGTTCTATTCAGAATAGACTTGGGACAAATCAAGAACGCAGTCTTCCAAAACGCTTACTTTTATTTTATCTTCAAAGGTGCCGAAACTGCCTGCAAAATAGTGTCCATCTTCTAAGACATAGGTCTGCACATCTTGACTGGACGGGTCCACAATCCAATATTCCCGTACGCCCGCACGCTGGTACAGATTAAATTTTGTAACGCGGTCATGCCTTCTGCTGGAAGGGGAAAGAATCTCTATAATCAGGTCAGGCGCACCCTGACAGCCGATATCGTCCAGTTTATCCGGGTCGCAGATTACGGAGATATCCGGCTCAACAACCGTATCTACATTATACGG
>CAMWQV010000065.1 GCA_947176425.1 uncultured Clostridia bacterium | reverse complement strand
CGGCGGGTATGCAGAGTGGTTCCTTCACGGCGGCCAGCGGGATATGGCATATCTCTCTTTGGAAAACGGCGTGGGCGGTGCGATTTTGTTCGGCGGCGGTCCCTATCTGGGGGATAACCGGCGCAGCGGCGAGTTTGGCCATATCTGTGTCGAACCGGGCGGCATCCGCTGTACCTGCGGGAGATACGGGTGTCTGGAAGCCTACTGCTCCCCCCGGCGAATGCGCCAAGCCTTCGGCGTTACTTTGAGCGGGTTTTTTAAGACGCTGGAGCGGCAAAGTTCCGGATATGAGGAGTATGCGGCGCTGTGGGACAACATGCTGCGGCACCTGGCAATCGGTATCACCAATATCCGGATGATGCTGGACTGTGACATAGTGCTGGGCGGACATTTGACCGAGTATTTGGCCCCTTACCTGCCCCGCCTGAAAGAATATGTAGCCGGAATGGACCCCTTTGCCGGAAACGCGGAGTATCTGCGTTTAAGCGCACTGCGGCGGCACGCGGTTCCTCTGGGGGTCGCGCTCCACTTTATTGTGGACTTTTTAGAGCAGATATAGAAATTCAGAAGTCTCGGTTTAAAATCTCTACGATATCACCCAGCGCGCCGTCTACACAGTGGCAAACGACAGTTGCGCCGGAGTGCAGCGCTGCCGGGATCGCGTTCGCCGGGACAAAACCGCGGTCAGCTGCCAGCAGCATCGGCAGATCGTTCGCGTGGTCCCCTGCGCAGAACAGTTTTTCACAGCCGCACAGCTCTTTTAATTTTATGGCCATTTGTCCTTTATTCGCGCCCTTTGCGGTGATCTCCAACAAGTGGTCGCTGGAAAAAACCAGCTCATAGAACGGTGTCCAGCATTGTTCCTCCTTATAGGTATGGACCCGTTCCAACAACTCCAGATTTCCTACCAGCAGCGCCTTGACCAGCGGCAGCTCTACCAAATGCGGCGTTACTTCCGGTATGACTTCATAGCCCAGACCTGTCAGCTTCGCGTGCTGTTCGTTCCAGGCGGAGGGATGCACGATCTGGATCAGATCGTTTAAGTGGTACAGTTCCAGCGATATCTCCGGAAATTGCCGGACTACGGCGGCTAAATGTTCCAGGCACGCATCCGGCAGGCAGGTCTTGATCACATATCGTTCTTCTTTCAAGTCATAGATAGCTGCTCCATTGTCTACGATAACCGGCGCGTTCATCGGAATGCCTTCCGCCGGAGTACGGAATGCGCCTAATGCACGCCCGGTCGCCATGGCAAAAGTACCGCCCTCCGCGATCCAATAGCGGATGGCTTCCAGGTTCCGGGGATGGACCGGCGGCGGCTCCGTGCCGCTGCGCAGCGCTGTTTCTGTATAGCGCATCGTATTGTCGTAATCGCTGACCAGCAGCATTTTATCAAATTTTCCCATAGTCCCTACAGGTCTCCTTCTCTTTGTGTGTTTTTCCTATTATACTGTCTGCTTTCAAAGCTTGTCAATCTGAAAAATCATATGCTGGCCGGTTGACAAGCGCGGAAAGTTTGGATATAATAAGTATCAGAATATGCCCCGATAGCTCAGTTGGATAGAGCGACCGCCTCCTAAGCGGTAGGCCGCTGGTTCAAATCCAGTTCGGGGTGCCACGGAGAGCGTCAATTTCCTTAGATTTTCGGCTTGAAAATCAAGAAATTGGCGCTTTTATAGTTCAGCTGCATGAAAGCAAAAAACAACGTTGCCAACTCCAGAGGCCGCTGTAAAGAAAGGAGTTTCAGAATGAACACAAATTTAGCATACCAATACGAGGAGTTCCGTGAGGAGCTGGTCAACGGGGAAGTAGTGGCGATGTCGCCCGCTTCCGCTGGGCACACTTATATTGCCGACAACATCCTTTTTATTTTTAAACAATACTTGAAAGGGAAAAAGTGCATCCCGTTCGGCGATGGCCTTTTGGTCCACTTGACGGATAAGGACCAATTTGTACCTGATGTAATGATTATCTGCGACCGCAGCAAGATCAAACGGAACGGTATCTATGGCACACCCGATCTGGTTGTAGAAGTCCTTTCCCCCGACACCGCGAAAAATGACAAAGGCTACAAGAAAACGGTATATGAGAGCAGCGGCGTTGCGGAGTATTGGATCGTAGACCCACCTCGTAAGTCTATCGAAGTCTATCTTCTCCAGAACAGGCGTTATGTTCTTGATAATATCTATACACTCTATTCCGCTGCGGAACTGGAGGAAATGACCAGCGAAGAAAAGGCTTCCGCCGTTACAGAATTTAAGTGCCACCTGTATGATGACCTGATTATTCAGCTGGACGATATTTTCAGCGATTTCTTTTAATGAAAAACCGCCTCCGCTGAGTTAACCTCAAAGGCGGCTGGATATGAAAAAGACGGAAATAACGATTTATAATGCACAGAGGACTAAGGCTTATCTCCCAGTCCTCTGTTGTTCTTTGCTCGTCCGTTAAACACTATCAGACATTATCCAACGCAAGAAGCTATACAGATACGCTGCGACCCTTTAATCATTGCAATTTGAAGCGTTAACGGTACACTTTACTCACCATCTTTCAATGTTCTTATATTAAACATACCATTACTTACAACAGCACCGTTAAACATCACATTATAATCATCATACTCGTTGTCATATTCATTATAATGAATAACTGTAATAACTTCAATTGTATAAGAGTTTCTTACCTTATCAAATTGAAGTTCATCAGATTTGCAATCATCTGCCAGAAATAAGGTTATGCTTGAATCAAATTCAGCACCAGAGTATTCACCAAGAAACTCACTATAACACTTTGCACTAAAGAGGCCGTTCTCAGCATATATAATAACATCTTCATCATTGACAAGCCTATTAAAATCATCCTGTTTATTGTCCGTATCTTCTGAATTGGGTTCAGGTCTAACCACAGACGTAGAGTCAATTTTACTTTCCTCCCCACAACCCAATAAGGACACTAAAAGTACAAGAGCACAAAAACATATAAAGATATTAAATTTTTCCAAGTGAACGTTCCCTTATAAATAAAAACTATTGATGAATTGCCAAGTAATTCCAATATTTGTAGAGTTGACCGATTACCTGCTTAGTCTTTTACGCTGAAACTGCGGCAACAAGCGTTTTATTTTATTTCCGCTTTTTTGCCACGCTGTTGGTATCCAAAGAATCCCGAAACACGACAAAACGGTCAAACAGGAACTCAAGTACAAAGTTCGCGATCATATTGATGGCTGTGACCAGATATTCATTCCAGAACAGCGTGTCGGCCAGATAACTGCCCAGCCATGTGGACAGAGGCGTAAACACGCAGTAAAACCCGAACACCTGCGCCATGGCTTTCGGTACGTTATTAGCTGACTGGAACGTATACCGCCGGTTCAGCGTAAAATTCCACAGCACCGACAGTGTCAAAGCAATCAGATAACAGGGCCAATAGCTCCAGCCGGTCAGTTCGTTCAGCAGGGAAAACACGCCCAGCTCAATCACACCGGCGGAAAGGGAAAACAAAAGAAATTTTAATGACCGCAGCAATTCTTTCACAGACCTGCACTCCTCTCATCTGCCGGGCTGATTGACAGCGCGGAACAAGGCTTTATTTGCCGGATACAGTTTCCGGAATATCTCATAATTCCGTTCATAAACAGCTTTATTAGATAGATTCGGCACATAGGTATGTTCCGGTGGGATAAACGAACCGGCGGCGTCTAAATCAGGAATAATTCCCAATCCCACGCCGATGACCGCCGCCGCGCCCACAGCGCCCGCGTTTTGGGGATTGGCGGACACCTGTATAGTTCTGCCGGTGATATCCGCCAAAATCTGACCGGTCACAGGCGACAGCGCGCCGCCGCCTACAAAACGGATAGGGTTTGAGGTCGGCACTTTTCTGGCCTGACACTCCAGCATCCACCGCAGATGGAAGCACACGCCCTCCACAACGGCGCGGATCAGTTCCGTTTTGCCCGTACCAAGCCGGATATTAAAAAACATCCCTGCGGCATCGGGGTCCTCAAAGGGACAGCGGTTGCCGTGGAGCCAGGGGGTAAAAAGCACCCCGCCCGCGCCCGGTTCAGAACGCTGGATCGTTTCGCCCAAATACTCATAGAGGCTGTGATAGGCGGCGTCCGGGCTTGCCGCCACGTCTTTTTTCTCCAGATAAACGCCGATCTCGTCTAATGCCAAATGATCCCTGACCCACTCCAGGCATTTACCGGCAGTCTCCATTTCGGCGAAATAGTTGAAGCGGCCCTTCTGCGCGCCCACGATGGCGGCAATCATAGCGGACACATCCACTTTCTGCTGTTCCGTGACCGTAGATACCCAGCCGGAAGTTCCCCAGTAGATATGTGTATTCCCGACCGCCGCCGCGCCTGCGCCAACGCCAATCAGCGCGGCATCTCCGCCGCCGCCGAAAACAGGCGTCCCCATTGCAAGGCCCAATTCCGCAGCGGCCCGTGCGGTCAAAGTTCCGGCCTGTTCCTCCGCCCGAATGACAGGGGGAAGGTGGCGGCGGTCCACTCCGAACATCCGGCACAGTTCGCCGCTCCAGCCCTCCCGCCCTTTCCGGGTATCATAGAGGAGCGTCGCATAGGCGGAATCCTCCGTCATGACCGCCCTGCCGGTACAGCGCATCAGCAGATATTCTTTCACATCCAGCCATTTATCCGCTTTCCGGAACAGGTCCGGCTCATGGGCCTGCACCCATTTATATTTCCACAGCGGGTCCTTGACGCTGTTGGACACCGCGCCGGTAATTTGCAGGCTTTTCAGCAGTTTTCCGATATTGGCCCCGGCAATCTGCGGACCGTGCGCCAAGCCTTTTTTCAGCTCCCGGCCTGCCCGCTGGTCCATATAGCTCATAGGGCGGCGTACAGGCACACCGTCACGGTCCGTCAGGACAAGCCCCTGCATCTGAGAGCAGAAGGATATCCCGGCTACTTCGTGAAGGGATATTTCGCAGTCATGAAAGATAGCGTTTGTTGTGGCACACATGGCGTCCCACCACTCCCCGGCATCCTGTTCCGCCCCGCCGCCGGGGAGAAGATAGAGATTGTAGCCCTGCTGTGCGCTGGCCAGCAGGGTAATCCGTTGGTCAATGCCGAACAGACAGGTTTTGACGCCGGTAGTGCCTACGTCGTATGTCAGCACATAGGTCATAGGGATGCCTCCTCTGCTGGTTAGATATATCTCAGAAAATCGCCGGTCCCGGACAGGTCCGCAGAAAAGCCGGGATCAGCAGGAATGTTTTTTCTCAGCATACTGCGTTACATAAATTTTACGCTGCACCCATGCGTCCAGCCGCCCCAGGGGAGTGCATGACGGGACCGCATCTGCCAGCAGCCAAGCGCGGCAGCCTTTCCGCAGGATTGCGCGTACTGCGGAGATATCTTCTCCGGTCATTCCGGTGCAGAGTGCGCCCGCGCCCCGCAGAAAGACCGCATTCCGGCTGTGCAGCGCGGCGGCGGCCTGTCCCGGAGACGCGCCAGCGCAGCGGATATCCACACCGGCAATCTGCGCCAGGTCGTCCAGCATCGGGCGCATCGCTGTCCCCCGCCTGCTTGCCAAGACCACCTCCGCCGCCGTCTCGTGGACGATGTACTGTACAGGACTTTTTTGATAAACAGCGGCATGGACCGCGGCGGCAGGGGGAAGGCGGCTGGCGTGAACAGCAAAGGCAGTCCGCCGTCCGTACCGGGTCAGCACGAACGCATCGCCGCGCCGTTCACTGACGCCCCAATCCGGGACCCGCGTCCGCGGCAGATGGCCGGTCCGCGCCTGTATATAGTTTCCGCACACCGTTTCCAACGCCTCCGCAGCGGCAAAGGCGTCCTCCATAGACACGCCCATACACAGCGCCCCGTGGCTCCGCAGCAGCACGGTCATACTCTCAGGCCACTGTTTTTCCTGTTCCGCCACAGCCCGCCGCAGTCTGGCTGTTGAGGGCATACCATAGGCGGCACAGGGCACCCGTCCGTTAAGCAGAGGATGAGAGGTGGTTAAATCCAAGCCCGCCGTGCTGACAATCGACGCGTTGTCCTGATGAGTATGGATAACAAAATTGATGTCAGAATGCAAACGGTAAGCGTCCGCATGAATCCCCTTTTCGCTGGAGGGTCTGCCGCCGCCATAGACCCGGCCCGACAGGTCCATCAAAACCAGCTGTTCCGGCCGCAGCGTTTCATAGGCAAGGCCGCTGGGGGTAATGACAAACCGTCTGCCGGAGACCCGTGCGCTGAGATTGCCCCAAGTCCGGGCCGTCAATCCCGCTTCCAGCAGCATCCGTCCCGCCCGGACTACCAGACAGCGCGCCTCTTTTTCTTCATACATCGCCGCTCACCTGACCAGCGGACCGCAGTTTGCCAGCACCCGTCCGAATCGTTCCAGAACATCATCAATCATTTCTTCCGTATAAGCGGCGCTGGTATAAAGTCTGGACCCGGCCAGCGTCACAATTCCTTCCGCCATGTACGCCGCGCCCATATGCTCCATTTCTTTTTGCCGGATGCCGGTCTGTTTCAGAACGTCCGGAATCTCCCACGGCTTTTTCCAATCAATACAGAAATGCATCGTCCCGGCGTTGTCCAGATGGCAGATAGAACCCTGGTTAAAGGCTACAAAAGGCAGACGGTATTTTTGAATCAGTTCCTGCAGGCCCCTTGTGAGACGGTCGCCCATACGTCCGGCAGTTTCACAGGCGTTAGTGCGTTCAATCTCGCAGAGCGTATAATACCCGGCGGCGCAGGAAACGGGTGTTGCCGCCATTGTACCGCCGCACATCGCTTTGGGGATTTTTTTCCCGGACGAATCCAGTCCCGCGCCCAGATGGGCCATGCAGTCTTTATGACCGCCCACGCCGCCTGCGCCCGGATAACCTCCGGCGATGATCTTACCAAAGACAGTCAGGTCAGGGTCCACGCCAAAATATCCCTGCGCGCCGCTCAGGCCAATGCGGAACCCCGTCACAACTTCGTCAAAAATCAGAAGTGCGCCGTATTTCCGTGCCAGCGCCGCCGCACCCCTGATAAACTCTTTGGAGACAGGCCGCGTACCGCTCTCCGGTCCCAGCGGTTCCAGATATACGGCAGCCGTACCCCCCGTAAAACGATTGGCTTTCAGCTTCCGCTCCAAGTCCGTTAAATCGTTGGGAAAAAATTCATCGGTATGCTTGAAAACAAATCCCGGCACGCCCTTTGACAGCAGGCCCTTGGTTCCCGGCACGCGCATCCCGTAGGCCAGCTGATCGGACCAGCCGTGATATGCGCCGCCCATTTTCAAGATATTCTTTTTCCCGGTCTTCAGCCGTGCAATCCGTGCGGCGCACATAGCGGCTTCCGTCCCGGAACCAAGCATTCGGAACATCTCCACGGAGGGAACCAGTTCAGAAATTTTTCTGGCAAGCTTGTATTCAAATTCATGAAACAGTCCGGTAGAAGGACCGCAGGTATTCAGCAGCTCTATAACCTGCTCCCGTACAGCGGGCGGATTGCTGCCCAATAAAGTCGGCCCTCCGGCTTGAAGCAGGTCATAATACCAGTTGCCGTCAATATCATAGAGTTTTGCACCCTCTGCCTTTGTAATTACGATGGGGAAGGGATAGTTAAAGGCCAGGTTATGCTGCACGCCGCCGGGGATCACTTTTTTCGCCTGCCGGATCATCTCTTTTGATTTTCTGCATTTGGTGTTAAAATAGTTGTCCACATACCCTTTGAGCGCCTCCGGCCTGACAGAATACACTGGCTTTCGCATCAGCTCGTCCAGCTGCTTTGTCACAGCTTCCGCGTCCAGATACTGCTCGATTGCAAATCCGCGATTACCCATAGCCATACCTCCCGCTTTCTGTTGGCAATTTATATGTTCAGATTATCACACGCTTTCTTTATTGTCAATGTCAGAAGAAAACGCGGTTGGTGTAAAATATTTGTCGGGATTTTTTACTGTTGGGCTGTTGAGGCTTTTAAGGGACAATAAAAAAGCATTTGAAAAGGACCAAATTTCGACTATTACTTGCAGAGTATTCCCAAAAGTGCTACAATAGCGGGGCTGCCCCTCTCCAATCTGGCAACAGAGAGGAGGTGAGATTATGGGACTGCTCACCAGCTTCTTTCTGTCGGTTGCGGCAGGTGTAGCCGCCTACTACATCTGCAAATGGCTTGACCAGCAGATGAAGGGACAGTAAGCCTAAAGGCATAAAGGAACCCCGGAGAGCCGCCTACATCTCTCCGGGGTTCCGCCTTTTTCGTGAGATCATGGAACTCACCAGCTTCTGTTGCTGTGGTCATTATACCACAGCTCCTTTAGTTTTATGCAAGTGTTTTTTATATGTCTTTGGGA
>CAMWQV010000064.1 GCA_947176425.1 uncultured Clostridia bacterium | reverse complement strand
GTCTTGAACGGGCAGGCGCAGGATTGCAGTGCGGACTGAGTGGCAGTCGGGTCGTGCGGCGGGCGACGCCGCGCCGGTGCGCTGAAAGGGAAACCGCCTGACCGGCAACGGGAGGTGCGTGCCGGGGAAATCCTACCCGTACCTAAGCCGTAAGATTTACTGCGCCTGCTGCCGGCGTTCAGTGTCGTTTCAATCCGTCCCCTACTTCCTGTCGGGACGGATATAATTTTTATCCAATGAAAGTGAGGAGATCGTCCTTTGGACGCTGACGGCAGTAATAAGAAGAAATCTGATAATAAAAAAAACGATAAGAAAAGCAAGAAAGATTCCGGGAAATCCCGCTGGACTGTCCAGGTATTCTTTATTTCTCTCATTTTATCCGGTGCGCTCAGTTTCGCCTCCGGTGAAGTGCTGAACAACGCCGGATTGATTCTGGCCTGCATCGTGCTGACCGCTTTTATTCTTTTGGGCATCGGCTTTGATATCATCGGCGTGGCAGTCACCGCCGCCGACGAACGGCCTTTTCACTCCATGGCCGCCCGGCGCATTCCCGGCGCGAAAGAGGCGCTGTCCCTGATCCGCAAAGCCAGCAAAGTCTCCAGTTTCTGCAACGACGTAGTGGGCGATATCTGCGGCATTATCAGCGGTACTACCGCCGCCGTGATCGTAACACGGATTCAAAGTACATTGAGCGTGCGTTCCGCGCTCATCAGCCTGCTTGTGACCGCCCTTGTGTCGGGACTGACCATCGGCGGAAAAGCGGCCGGAAAAGTGTTCGCCATCGAACGCAGTACAACGGTCCTGCAATTTGTGGGACGGTTTCTGCATTTGTTTTCCCGTGATAAGAAAAAGAGGTGAGCTATGATCCTGGAACGGATCGCATCCCCCGCGGATGTGAAACAGCTGCGTCCGGAGGAGCTGAAGCTGCTGAGCCGGGAACTGCGCCGGTTTCTGGTGGAAAGCGTGGCCCGTACCGGAGGACATTTGGCGTCCAATTTGGGCGCGGTGGAGCTGACTCTTGCCATCCACCGTCTGTACGACACCAGCCGGGACCGTTTTGTCTTTGATGTCGGACACCAATGCTATATTCATAAAGCCCTCACCGGACGCCGGGAACTGTTTTCCACTCTGCGCCAGTTCGGAGGACTGTCCGGTTTCCCTAAGCCGGAGGAGAGCGTGCATGACGCGTTTATCGCCGGACACGCGTCTAATTCTGTGTCTGTCGCGCTGGGCATGGCGCGGGCCAGGACGCTGCTGGGGGAAAATTATAATATCGTCGCGCTCATCGGCGACGGCGCGCTGACCGGCGGCCTGGCCTATGAGGGGCTGAACGACGCGGGCGCGTCCGGAGAACCGATGGTGGTCATTCTGAACGATAACGGGATGTCCATTGACCGCAATGTGGGCGGCGTGGCGGACCATTTGGGCCGTCTGCGGGTGAGGCCGGGATACTATCAGTTTAAAAAAGGCTATCGCAAAGTGCTGTCGCATATGCCCGGCGGAAACGGGCTGTATCAGTTCAACCATAAGATCAAAAGCGGCATAAAACGGGCTATTTATCCCTGTTCGATGTTTGAGGACATGGGATTTACCTATATGGGGCCGGTAGACGGGCATAATATTGAACAGCTCTGCACAACCCTGTTTTGGGCAAAAGAATTGGGCCGTCCGGTCCTGGTACACGTGCGCACCAAAAAAGGACGGGGCTATCCGGCGGCCGAACTGAGGCCGGAACGCTGTCACGGCGTGCCGCCTTTTGACCCGAAAGTGGGCGTAACGGAACAGCAGAAAGTTGATTTTTCCTATATATTCGGGCATGAACTGACGGAAATGGCAGGGCGCGACAAACGCCTCTGCGCGGTAACGGCGGCAATGGCGGACGGGACCGGTTTGCAGGAATTTGCCGCCGCGTGGCCGAAACGCTTTTTTGACGTGGGCATCGCGGAGGGTCACGCGGTCAGCATGTCCGCGGGAATGGCAAAGCAGGGACTGATTCCTGTATTCGCAGTGTATTCCAGTTTTTTGCAGCGCGGGTTCGATATGCTGATTCATGATGTGGCGTTACAGCAGCTGCATGTCATTCTGGCTGTAGACCGCGCGGGGCTGGTTGGGCAGGACGGCCCGACCCATCACGGCTGTCAGGATGTGGGATATCTGACGCAGATTCCGGGCATGACCGTATTTTGTCCGGCGTGTTTCGACGAACTGCGCAGAATGCTCCATGCCGCCGCGGAACTGGAAGGGCCTGCGGCAATCCGCTATCCCAGAGGCGGCGAGGAACGGCAGTTCCCGTCCTGGGACGGCAGCGCGGAACGCCTTCTCCGGCAGGGTTCGGACGTGACGCTGGTTGGCTATGGGACGCTCTGCGGCGAACTGCTGGCAGCGGCGGACATTTTGTCGGAACAGGGTATCGAAGCGGAGGTCGTCAAGCTGGACCGCATTGCCCCGCTGCCTGTTCAGCTGACGGCGGCGTCCGTGAAGAAAACCGGACGGCTGCTGGTTCTGGAGGACTGCTTTGAGACCGGCGGAATCGGACAGCAGCTGGCGGCTGCGCTGGCGCGGAGCGGTTTTTTGACGGACCTGTCCCTGCTGAATCCGGGAAACCGTTTTGTACCCCAGGGAACCGTGAAGGAACTGCGGCAGGCGTTCGGTCTGGACGCCGCGGGCGTCGTGCGGGCAGTCCTGAAACAGAACCAAGGAGAGACATGAGTAAAAAAGTGAGATTAGACGTTCTGCTGGCGGAACGCGGGCTTGCGGAGAGTCGTCAGAAGGCGCAGGCGGCCATTATGAGCGGCCTTGTTTTTGTGAACGGGCAGCGGGTGGATAAACCGGGGACCGGCGTGCCTGCGGACGCTAAGATTGAACTGCGCGGGCAAACGCTGCGTTACGTAAGCCGGGGCGGGCTGAAGCTGGAAAAAGCCATGGAAATCTGGCCCATTGCGTTGCAGGGCGCGGTGTGTATGGACGTGGGCGCGTCCACGGGCGGCTTTACGGACTGTATGCTGCAAAACGGGGCGGCGAAAGTATATGCCGTGGACGTAGGCTATGGGCAGCTTGCCTGGAAACTGCGGAGCGACTCCCGGGTGGTCTGTCTGGAGCGCACGAACGCACGGCATCTGACCCATGCGGAAATCCCCGAGGAACCGGATTTTTCTTCCGTAGACGTCAGCTTTATCTCCCTGAAACTGATCCTGCCCGCCATTTCGGGCGTTCTGCGGGACAGCGGGCAGGCTGTCGCGCTCATTAAACCGCAGTTTGAGGCGGGACGGGAGAAAGTCGGGAAAAAGGGCGTGGTCCGTGACCCGGCGGTCCATCTGGAAGTGCTGGAGCGTTTTTTGGAACACGCCCGAGACAGCGGGTTTCAGGTGCTGGACCTGTCCTATTCTCCGGTACGCGGCCCGGAGGGAAATATTGAGTACCTGGGCTTTCTGCAAAAGGGACCAAAAACGGAGGAACGGCATTTTGATTTGCGGCTGCTGGTGGAGCAGTCCCACAGCGAGATAAAGGAGTGACGGGAGTGAAGCGTGTCATACTCTGTCCGAATCCGTACCGGGACAAAGGACTGACGGCGGCGAAAACAGCAAACGAAATCTTAAAAAGCGTAGGTCTTGAGACCGTGTACTGCCTCCCCTTCAAGCCGGACGGCGGAGACAGTCAGTTCGGCGTGCCCTGCCGCCCTCTCCATCAGGAAATCCGTTCCAGCGATCTGATTATTGCGTTCGGCGGTGACGGGACGATCCTTCATCTGGCGCGGACTGCCTCGATGCGCAGTACGCCGGTATTGGGCGTGAATCTGGGAAGCCTGGGATTTATGTCGGATTTGGAAGTAGGCGAGATGGAGCTGCTGAAAAATCTCGCCGCCGGAAAATACCGCAGGGAACGGCGCATGATGCTGGATGTGGCCGTGGTCCGGGAGGGCCGGACGGTCTACAGCAACGGCGCGCTCAATGACGCCGTGGTCACAAAGGGCGCAATGGCCCGTGTCGTGCGTTTGCAGGTGACGGCGGGTTCGGAACAGCTGGGGATTTTCTCCGGCGACGGCGTTGTGGTGGCCACGCCTACGGGTTCTACCGGCTATTCTCTGTCCGCCGGAGGCCCCATCGTGGAGCCGACAGCGCAGAATTTTGTCATCAGCCCCATCTGCGCCCACACAGTATTTACGAAATCGTTCGTCCTGTCCGCCACGGGGACAGTGACGGTCACGCCCGCCGAACTGAACAAAAAACAGGTGTATTTATCGGTGGACGGCGGGAGAGCGTTTCTGCTGCGGCAGGGCGACCGGGTCAGGGTCTGCCGGTCCCGGTATGAGACCGAACTGCTGCGGCTGACCGACAAAAGCATTTATGAAATTTTAAGAACAAAAATGACAGGAGGGATCGGACATGAAAGATGACAGGCAATCGAAGATCCTCGAAATTATCGAGCGGGAACCGATTGACACACAGGAACAGTTGCAGCAGCGTTTGCAGGAAATGGGAATCACCTGTACGCAGGCGACCATCTCCAGGGATATCAAACAGCTGCATTTGATTAAAGAGCCTATGGGACAGGGCCGGTACCGGTACTCGGTATCCAGCCAGCGGAGCAAACTGAATATGGCGGATAAACTCCGGACCATCTTTCGGGAGAGCATCACCGGCGTGGACTGCGCGCAGAATATCGTGGTCATCAAAACCATGTCCGGCCTTGCAAACGCCGCCGCCGCCGCGCTGGACAGTATGAATATATCGTATATGGTGGGCAGTCTGGCGGGGGACGATACCGCGATGCTTGTCATGCGGGATACGGATTCGGCAAGGAGTTTTTGCGAGGAGATCCATGAGATGCTGAAATAATCGAGAGATCGAGATAAGGAGACTTGTAACCATGCTGCAGCTGCTTCATATTGAGAATATAGCCGTCATAGACGAAGCGGATATCCGGTTTGAAGAAGGATTCACCGCTCTGACCGGCGAAACGGGCGCGGGAAAAAGTATCGTGATCGACGCTATGGGCGCGGTCTTAGGGCAGCGGACCAGCCGGGACCTGATCCGTACCGGGGCGGCGAAATCCTTTGTCAGCGCAGTGTTTACCGGCGTTCCATCCCTGCCCGCCCTGGCCGAATGCGGCTTGATGGCGGAGGACGGAGAGCTGCTGCTGCAAAGGGAGATTTTTGCCGACGGAAAAAACGCGTGCCGTGTTGGAGGGCGTCCCGTAACGGTGGCGCAGCTGCGGCGGATTGGGAACGCGCTTCTGAACATCCACGGCCAGCATGACGGCCAGCAGCTTCTGGACGAGGACCAGCACGGCGCGTATCTGGACAGCTTTGGGCGTGTGGACGACACTCTCACAGCATACCGGGAACGCTATGACGCAATGGAGGCGATGCGGAAAAAATACCGCGCCCTGCAAATGGACGAGGCCGAGAAAGAACGCCGCGTTGACAGCCTTAATTTCCAGATCAACGAATTGGAGCGCGCCCATCTGAAAGCGGGGGAGGAAGAAGAACTCATTCAGCGGCGGAACCTTCTCCGCAACAGTGAAAAATTCATGTCCGCGATTCAGGGCGCGCTTTGGAGTCTGAACGGCGGCGACGAGGGGGCGGCGCGCTTTCTTCTCTGGGGGAAGCGGTCAGCGCGCTGGGCGGGGCGAAAAATTTAGACGAACAGTTCGGGCAGATTTATGAACGGCTGGACGGTTTGTACTCCGAAGTCTACGACGTGGCGGAGACGGTGCGGGACCTGGAATCGACCTTTGACTTCAGCCCCCAGGAGCTGGACGAGCTGGAGAGCCGCGCCGATTTACTGTACCGTTTGAAGAAAAAATACGGGTCCTCTGTGGAAGAGATGCTGGAATATCTGGAACAGCGGAAAGAGGAACTGGATCAGATCACATTTGCCGCCGACACCGCCGCGAGATTGGAAAAAGATTTGAAAAAAGCCCGCGCACTGGTGGAAAAAGCCGCGAAAAAGCTGTCTGAGGTACGGAAAGAAGCCGCAAAAGAACTGGAGGCGCGGATTCAGGAGGAACTCCGTCAGCTGGACATGCCGAAGGTACGGTTTGCAATCTGTTTCTCCGAAAAAGAGCCTGACGCGACCGGTATGGACATCGTGCGCTTTCTGATGTCCGCCAACGTGGGGGAAGAACTGCGCCCAATTCAAAAAGTCGCGTCCGGCGGCGAATTGGCCCGCATCATGCTGGCTTTAAAGAACGTGCTGGCAGAAAACGAAACCATCGGGACGCTGGTTTTCGATGAAGTGGATACCGGCGTCAGCGGACGCGCCGCGCAGAAAGTAGCGGAAAAATTAGCGCAGGTCAGCCGTCATAAACAGGTGCTGTGCGTGACCCATCTGCCCCAGCTGGCGGCGATGGCAGACACGCATTTTTCCGTGGAAAAGGGCGAGCGGGACGGCAGGACATACACCAGCGTCGTAAAGCTGGACCGTGAACGGCGGAAACAGGAGCTGGCACGGCTTACCGGCGGTACGAAAATCACCGGCGCGATGCTGAAAGGCGCGGAGGAATTGATCGGCGCCGCGGAGGAGTACAAAGGGAGCCTGTGATGGACGATATACAACGGTTAAAGTCGTATCTGCTGAAAATCTATCCTGTCCGCAGGTCCGCGCAGCAGAAAGCCGAATTTCGGAAATGGCTTCTGTCTGAATTGAAAAAAGCAGGGTGGAAAGCCCATGAGGAGACTTACGGCAGGCTGAACGGCAGTGTCAATATCGTGGCCGGGGACCCGGAGCAGGCGGACATTTTCCTCTGCGCCCACTACGATACCGGAACAAAAATGCCGGCGCCGGACTTCGTTTCGCCAACCAATGTGTTGGCCCATATGATCTATCATCTGACTGTATCGCTGGTTTTGATTGCTCTGGTTTTCGGCATCTCGCTGGCGGTCTGCTTTCCGCTGAACCAGCCGGGCTTGATGCTGCCGCTGTTTCTGATTCTCGCTATAGTAGCACTGTGGATATTTGCTTATGGTCCCGCAAACAAAAACAACGCCAACGGAAACAGTTCCGGCGTTCTCGCGCTGCTGTGTACCGCCTGCGCTGTGAAGTATACAAAACGCGTCTGCCTTGTATTTCTGGACAACAACGAAAAAAATCTGCTGGGCGCATCCGCCTTTCAGAAAAAGCATCATACAACGGCACTGGCGGTCAACTTCGACTGCGTGGGGGACGGCGAGAATCTTTTGCTGATTCCGTCCAAATACAGCCGCTGGGATGCCGGTCTGACACAGGCGCTGGAAAAGGCGTTTCCGGATTCAGAGCAGGTCCATCCCAGACTGCTGGTGAAAGGCTTACAGTACTATCCGTCAGATCAGAGGCGGTTTCGGTTTCATGTGGCGGTGTGCGCCTGCCGTTACCTGGGCGGATTGGGGTACTATATCCCCCATCTGCGGACAAAACGGGATACCGTGCTGAGAGAGCAGAATATCGCTTATATCGCCGCATGTATGGCGCGGTTTCTGCCGCTGTATCTGGAACAGCAATAAAAGTGAGGGGGAATTTGTCCCCTTCATTTTTTTAGGAGGAATATCATGCAAAAGATTATGATAATTGAGGACGACCCTGTCATTCGGGACGAGCTGTCTTTGCTGCTGGAAAATGAGGGATACGCCGCCTGTGCCGTCACTGATTTCACCGAAATACCCCTGCAGGTGTCCGACGCCGCGCCGGATTTAATTCTGCTGGATTTGGGACTGCCGGGCCGGGACGGTCTGACTTTATGCGCCGCAATCCGCCGGTGTTCTAAAATCCCGATTATTATCGTGACCAGCCGCAATTCCTCCGCCGACGAACTGCGGGCATTGAGTCTGGGCGGTGACGACTACATTACCAAACCCTACGATATCCCAGTGTTGCTGGCTCGTATCCGGGCGGTTCTGCGGCGGTGCGGCGGCGTACCGGAACCGGATATACTGGAAGCAAACGGCCTTCGGGTCCGGCTGGCACGGGGCGAGGCGTCCGCCAACGGAAAAAGCGCGGAACTGACGCGGAACGAGGTGCAGATTTTAGCGTGCCTGCTGTCCCGCGCCGGAGAGATCGTCTCACGGGCCGAACTGATTGACACGCTTTGGGAGAATCAGATTTATATTGACGACAACACCCTCAGCGTCAATATGACGCGGCTGCGGGTGAAATTAGATGGCCTGGGTCTGCCTGGGTTTATCAAAACGCGCCGGGGAATGGGGTATCAGTTATGACGTTTGGGGAATTTTTATCGGAGCGGCTGGCAAAAATCATTTTGTGGCTGTCGGTGATATTTGGGTCGGCGTTGTTTCTGCGCGCTTCCGGAACACAGAGCGGCGTGCTGCTGCTTCTGCTGCCGGTGGTGCTGGGCGTATTTTTTACGTCTCTGACAGTAGATTTTCTTCGGGAACGGG
>CAMWQV010000063.1 GCA_947176425.1 uncultured Clostridia bacterium | reverse complement strand
GACCTGACCGTCAATCTGGCCAAGCCCGCCAGCAAAGAGGACATCTGCGCCGCCATGAAGAACGCCGCTGAGGGTGAACTCAAGGGCGTTCTCGGTTACACCGACGAGGCCGTTGTTTCCTCCGACTTCCTGGGCGACACCCGTACCTCCATCTTCGACGCCGAAGCAGGCGTGTACCTGACCGATAAGTTCGTGAAGGTCGTTTCCTGGTACGACAACGAGATGGGTTACTCCAACAAGGTCCTTGAACTCATCAAGCACATGTATTCTGTCGATCATAAGTAATCCCGTTTTTCCCAGCCGCTCCCTCCGGTCCGTCCGGGGGGAGCTTTTTTCCGCTCTTTCTGCAAATTTACAAATTGTTCAATATTCAGATGGGAAAAGCGTATTGACAGAAGCTTTCATTGGTGATACACTGCCTTTAGCACTCTGGAGGACGGAGTGCTAAAGGAGCGGTGCAATGAAACTCACAGAGCGAAAACGAAAAATATTGAAAGTCGTGACAGAACGGTATATCGATACGGCCGACCCGGTCAGTTCCAAGTTTCTTGCACAGGCTATGGGCGGAAAAATCAGCTCCGCCACCATCCGGAACGAACTGGCGGACCTGACAGACATGGGCTACCTTGAACAGCCCCATACCTCCGCCGGACGCGTCCCCTCCCCCAAGGGCTACCGGCTCTATGTCAACGAGCTGATGGAACATAAAACCCTCTCCCAGCAGGAGACCGACCAGATCAATTCTGCCCTCAGCGGCAAAATGCGGGAACTGGACAGCGTGATCGCCCAGGCCGGACAGATGGTTTCCTCTATCGTCAGCTACCCCGCCTACTCCGCCGCCGTGGAAAAAAGCTCCGTCACTATCCAGCGGTATGACCTGCTGCCCGTGGACGCCAACAGTTTTATTGCCGTGGTCATGACAACCGGCAGCCGCGTCAAAAGCCAGCTGCTCCATTGCAGCATCGCCGTTACCCCCGACGAGCTGCCAGCCTTGGCAAACCTTCTTAATTCCCATTTTACCGGTATTTCCGGCCAGGAAATGGGACAGAAGCTGATGAGCTTGGCCGGACAGTTGGGCGCGGAGCTGTTTATGCCTCTGTCCTTGGCTATCGAATATGCCAGCGAAGTTCTGGACCGCAGTGCGCAGAATCAGGTCTTTACCACCGGTCAGGCTCAGCTGTTCCAGCAGCCCGAGTTTCAGGACCTGAGCAAAGCCAACGAATTGATGGGCCTGCTGACCGACCAGAAGGATACGCTGCCGGTTTTGGACGAAAATACGTCTATGCAGATTTTGATCGGTCCCGAGAACGTCAATGAGGCATTGCGGGATGCCAGCGTGGTCGTCGCCAGCTACGACATCGGCGACAATATGCGGGGCTTGATCGGCGTCGTGGGTCCCACCAGAATGGATTACGCCGCCGTCGCCGCAAGATTGAGCTATTTTGCGGAAAGCCTGACGAAAATGTTCGGGAAAAATAATCAGTTACCCCCAAAGGAGGATACTATACCGTGAGCAAACAAGACAACGCCGCCCCCATGGAGGAGCAGGAAAACCAGGCGAACCAGGAAAATCAGGCGGAAGAACAGCCGGAACAGACCGAAACCGTTCAGCCGGAAACGTTTACCATGACCCGGGAACAGATGGAAAAAATGGAGGGTCTGGCCGCGCAGTCGGCAGCGCTGAACGACAAATACCTGCGTCTCGCCGCCGAGTACGACAACTACCGGAAACGGACCGCCCGTGAAAAAGAAAACACGTATCAGGACGCTAAGCTGGATACGATCCGCAGCTTTCTGGAGGTCTATGACAACCTGGAACGTGCGGTACAGCAGGCGGGCGATGAGGAAAACGTCCACAAAAAGGGTATGGAAATGATCTTTCATCAGCTGGAAAATGTGCTGGAAAAACTGGGCGTCACCGTCGAAGACCCCACCGGCCTGCCCTTTGATCCCCTCAAGCACAGCGCTGTGATGCATGTGGATGACGAAAATTTCGGTGAGAACGTCGTGTCTCAGGTGTTCCAGAAAGGATTCCTGCTGGGGGACAAGGTTATCCGGTTCGCCTCCGTGCAGGTGGCTAATTAAATACACTCCCGTTTCCCGATTTTGTGAATAGGATAGATGGGAAACGGTATGATAAATTCAGTTAATAAAAAATATTTTCTATATATCAGGAGGATCTTCAATTATGTCTAAAGTTATCGGTATCGATCTGGGTACGACCAATTCCTGCGTAGCGGTCATGGAAGGCGGCGAGTCCGTCGTCATCGCCAACGCGGAGGGCAACCGCACAACACCGTCTGTTGTAGCGTTCTCCAAGACCGGCGAACGTATGGTAGGCCAGGTGGCAAAGCGGCAGGCGATTACCAACCCTGACCGTACCATCGCTTCGATCAAACGCGAGATGGGCAGCGACCACCGGGTCAGCGTGGACGGCAAGAGCTACACCCCCCAGGAGATCAGCGCGATGATCCTGCAAAAGCTGAAGTCCGAGGCGGAAGCGTATCTCGGCTCCACTGTCACGGAGGCGGTCATTACCGTTCCCGCTTACTTTACGGATTCCCAGCGCCAGGCCACAAAAGACGCCGGTAAAATTGCAGGTCTGGAGGTCAAGCGCATTATCAACGAACCCACCGCCGCGGCTCTGGCCTACGGTCTGGACAAGGAGAGCGATCAGAAAATCATGGTCTACGACCTGGGCGGCGGCACTTTCGACGTGTCCGTGCTGGAGATCGGCGACGGCGTGATTGAAGTGCTGGCCACCGCGGGCAATAACCGGCTGGGCGGCGACGATTTCGACGAGTGCATTATGAAATACCTGGTTGCTGAGTTCCAGAAGGCGGAAGGCATCGACCTCAGCGGCGATAAAGTTGCCATGCAGCGGCTGAAGGAAGCGGCGGAAAAGGCAAAAATCGAGCTGTCCGGCGTGGCGACTTCTAATATCAACCTTCCCTATATCACCGCCGACGCCAGCGGTCCTAAGCATCTGGACGTTACGCTCAGCCGCGCCAAGTTCAACGAGCTGACCGCGCATCTGGTGGAGGCCACTATGGGCCCCGTCCGGCAGGCCATGAGCGACGCCGGTCTCAGCGGCAGGGATATCTCCAAAGTGCTGCTGGTGGGCGGTTCCAGCCGGATTCCCGCCGTGCAGGAGGCCGTGAAGAACATCACCGGGAAAGACGGCTTCAAAGGCATCAACCCCGACGAGTGCGTGGCGGTAGGCGCGGCGATTCAGGCGGGCGTGCTGACCGGCGATGTCAAGGGCCTGCTGCTGCTGGACGTGACCCCGCTGTCTCTGGGTATTGAGACCATGGGCGGTGTCTGCACCAAGCTCATCGAGCGCAACACCACCATTCCTGCCAAAAAGAGTCAGATTTTCTCCACCGCTGCCGACAACCAGACCAGCGTGGAAGTGAATGTCCTCCAGGGCGAACGGGAAATGGCCGCCGGCAACAAGAGTCTGGGCCGGTTCCATCTGGACGGCATCGCGCCCGCCCGCAGAGGCGTGCCGCAGATTGAAGTCACGTTTGATATCGACGCCAACGGTATCGTGAACGTCTCCGCGAAAGACCTGGGCACCGGCACCGAACAGCATATCACGATTACTTCCTCCACCAATATGTCCAAAGAGGATATTGAGAAGGCGGTCAAAGAAGCGGAGCAGTACGCGGCAGAGGACGCCAGGAACAAAGAAGCGGTTGAGACGGTCAACAACGCCGAGCAGATGGTCTATCAGGCGGAAAAATCCCTGGGCGATATGGGCGACAAGATTCCCGCCGACGAAAAGAGCAAGGTGCAGGCCGGTATCGATCACCTGAAAGAAGTCCTCAAGAGCGGCGATACCGCGACAATCAAGGCGGCTACCGAGGAGTTACAGCAGGCGTTTTATGCGGTGAGCGAAAAAATGTACCAGCAGGCCGGTCAGCAGAGCGCTGATCCCAATATGGGCGGCGGTGCGGCAGGCGGTTCCGACGGCGGCCAGCAGTATTATGACGCGGATTACAAAGTCGTTGATGACGACCAGAACAAATAGTTCCCATGCGGAGCTGCTTGCAGGCGGCTCCGCATACCCTGTAGTTTCCCTGTCTGGTACCAGCGGATTCGGAACAGAGAGGAGGAGCAAGGGTCCGGTACGCGCAGGACGCCTTGCAGAGTTGAATGGCTGAACAGAAACGTGATTATTATGAGGTCCTGGGCGTTCCTAAGAGTGCGTCGGACGCAGATATCAAAAAAGCATACAGAAAGCAGGCCAAAGAATGCCACCCCGACCTGCATCCCGACGATCAGGCGGCGGAAGCGCGCTTCAAAGAGATCAACGAGGCTTATGAGGTCCTCAGCGACAGCAGCAAACGTTCCCGCTATGACCAGTTTGGTTTTGCGGGCGTAGACCCGAACTACGGTGCGGGCGGCGGTTTCGGCGGGGGCTTTGACGGCGGCTTCGATTTCGGGGATTTGGGCGATATCTTCGGCAGCTTTTTCGGCGGCGGCTTCGGCAGTACCCGCTCCGGTCCCCAAAGAGGCGAGAGCCTGCGGACCCGGCTGACCATTACATTTGAGGAAGCCGCCTTCGGATGCGAAAAAGAAGTGAGTTTGGACCGCGTGGAACAGTGCGGCGCCTGTCACGGCACCGGCGCGGCGGCTGGGTCCGAACCCGTTACCTGCTCCAACTGCGGCGGCACCGGGCAGGTCCAGCAGCGCAGGCAGACTCCTATGGGTGTTTTCGCCACCTCCGGCCCCTGCCCCAAATGCGGCGGCAGAGGGAAAATTATCGGCAATCCCTGCAAGAGCTGCGGCGGCACCGGGCAGACGCGGCAGAAAAAAACGCTGAAAATAAATATCCCCGCCGGTATCGACAACGGACAGATTATTTCTCTCCGCGGCCAGGGCAACGCCGGGAAAAACGGCGGTCCGGCAGGCGATCTGCAAATCGTATTGACCGTACAGCCCCATCCGCTGTTCCGGCGGGACGGGAGCAATGTGTACTGCACTGCGCCAATTACGTTTACACAGGCGGTGCTGGGCGGAGAATTGGAAATCCCCACCATCGACGGCAAAGTCAAATACGATATTCCCGAGGGCACCCAAACCGGTACTACGTTCCGCCTGCGGGGAAAGGGTATCCCAAATGTGAACGGACGCGGAAGGGGCGATCAGTTCGTGACGGTGAATATCGAAACGCCCCGCAATCTTAACCGGGAGCAAAAGGAAGCTCTGCGGCGTTTTGGAGAGACGCTGAAAGAGCAGAATTATGAGGAGCGCAAGAGCTTTTTCAAAAAGTTCAAGAAATAACTGCGGCGCTATACAAGATTGAAGGGAGAAATACAACGATGAAAATTGCAATGGCATCCGACCACGGCGCGCTGGACCTGAAAAAAGAGCTGCTGGCTTGGCTCACCGAACAGGGCCACGAGGTAAAGGATTTCGGCTGTGAGAGTCCCGAGAGCTGCGACTATGCGGATTTTGTGGAGCCTGCGGCGCGGGCGGTGGCAAACGGTGAATTTGACTGCGGCATCGTCATGTGTACCACGGGAATCGGCGCGTCCATTACCGCCAACAAGGTCAAAGGCATCCGCTGTGCGCTGTGCAGCGAGCCGTGGAGCGCGGAGATGACCCGCCGCCACAATAACGCCAATGTGTTGGCTATGGGCGCGGCCTGCATCGGTCCTCTGATGGCCCGGCAGATTGTTGCCGCGTTCCTGTCCCACGAGTTCGAGGGCGGACGCCACCAGCGCCGGATTGATAAAATCGCCGCTGTGCAGGAAAGAAATTGAATAACCAGCGCGGCTGTCCAAATCCCTTGGCAGCCGCGCCGGTTGTATTTATCCGATAAACATTTGGGTCCAGTAATAGCCGTTGGGGTAAAATCCCACCCCCATCTGCGTATAGGAAGAGTTGAGAATATTGGCACGGTGGCCCGCCGAATTCATCCACGCGTTGACCACCGCCTGCGGAGTCCTCTGGCCATAAGCGATATTTTCCCCCGCCGAACGGTACGTAATGCCGAAATTCTGCATCATTTGGAACGGAGAACCGTATGTAGGGCTTTCATGTGAGAAATATCGCTTTGTTGCCATGTCCTCCGATTTATACCGGGCAACACGGCTCAGTTCCCAGTTGGTGGAGAGCGCTTTCAAACCGTTCTGCGTGCGGATTTCGTTGACGAGCCGGATGACTTCGCTTTCAAAATTCAGGGTGGAATCAGAAACCTGCGGAATGTTCAGCGTCTGTCCGGGATAGATTAGGTTCGGGTTCGTAATCTGGGGATTTGCGCGGATAATCTCGCTGGTGCCTACTTGGTATTTGACAGCAAGCTTCCACATCGTATCCCCCCGGACAACAATATGACTGGCAGCAGAGGCGGGCGCGGTGAGCAGAGCGGCGGAAAGCAGCACCGCCGCAGTCTTGGCTAACAATTTTTTCATATCCATTTCCTTTCTTCAAATCTACAAATCTACATAATCTGCAAATCCCGGCGAAATTGGTCATTCCTGCAAGAACAGTTTTATTGTAGTTGTTTTGTAACTTTTTTGCAAATGTAATTGTTTCCAGATTTGGCAGGTTCGCTGAAATATGAATAAAAATCCCCTATTACAGAGATTCTTGAGATCCCATTTGCAATAGGGGATTTATTTATAATTTTTGTTCTCAAATAATACAAGTACAGGGATATAAATAGATATTATACTCATAGGTGCTGAGATTTTTAAGCAAGCCTTAGTCGGATATTTTGCATAAAAATTCTATACTTCAATAGATAGCTGTAGAACCAGCGTGAGTATCCAGCAAAGCCTCCAACGCTTTATAGCTTTTCTTGGGGACCTGCACATAGAGATCCCACATTCCCTGGCACATGACATAGCCGTTTTCGTGCAGGCGGAGGTGAACTGTCATACCATTTTCCAGCTGAAAAAACAGGTGGTACAATTCTTCTATACCGTCCTCGTCAAACGGTACAGCTTCCTCCGGGATAAACCGTGCGGAATCCATACTCTTGATAAAATCGAGCACAACGTTATTCACGCTGTCCATCTGATACCGTTCCCCGCGGCTGTTAAACCAGGAGTCGCGGCTTTCGTACTGCACCGATTCCAAATAGCTGGAGAGCTGGAATCGATCCTCATACAGCTCCGAACCGTACTTTAGGGTGATTCCGTTGTTGCAGATATAGATGACAACAACGTTTGATTCTTTCATACAAAGGACAAAAGCGGGATCGTATCCTTTCACCGCGTAGAAATCGCCGCGCACACTGCCCGCAAATTCTACATATCCGTCCTTCGGAGTCCATTCATCAATCGATCCGGTCGCAGTTCCGAGGTACTCACCGATGATATCCGCATCATCGTCAATCCACTCATACTGGACATAATGTCTGCCTTGGTAGAGAAAGAAACCAATCATGTCGGTTAATGGGCTGACAGACAGAGAACCACCCATCTCTGGGATGGTTACTCCATTTTCATAGCCGGTAATCTCAGTCCCTTCTGTATTTTGTTTCCAGATAAAGCCCCCCGTAATGACAAGACATAAGCTGGCGGCTATTACCGCTAATTTCAGCTTTCTGTGTTTTGTTTTGGACATACCGGTGTCAGCTTCGCTTTTTTCCAGAATGTCATCATCCACTTTGCCGATGGCATTGTATAAGTCCCTGCTGTTCATAAATACCCCTCCTTTTTGAGTACAAGCCTGAGCTTTTTCCGTGTCCGGCTAAGAATCACCTGAACATTATTTTCAGTCAGGCCATAGTGCGCCGCGATTGCGGCAGCCGGTTCGGTGAAGAAATACCGGCGCACAAACATATTTCTTTCCCGCTTCGGGAGCGCCCGTACAAAACACTGGATACATTGTTCCAGTTCTTTGCTCTCGTATGCAGCCTCCGCGTCCACCCCGCCTGCAATACACTCCGCCAGTTCGTCCAGTACGAGGACAATTTCTCCCCCGCCGCGTTTTTCTGCGCTTTCCGCATGGAAACGGTTAATAGAAAGATTGCGGGTGATCTTCGCGAGGAATATTCGGAGTACGCTGGGTCTTTGCGGCGGTATCGCGTTCCAGGCATGGAGCCAGGTATCGTTGACACACTCTTCAGCGTCTTCGGCGCTGTGCAGGATGTTTTGGGCTACCGTGAAACAGTAAGCGCCGTACTTTCCGGCTGTTTCAGATATAGCATTTTCGTTCTTTTGCCAATAGAGTTCTATAATTTGATGATCTTCCAACGTAATGCCCCCTCTCTATGGTTTGAAGATTCCTTCCCTCTATCTATAAGACAGGAAATAAACCAAAACCTTACAAGATTTTTCAAAATTTCCACTCATTATTTGGTTGAAGTATTCAGTACTTCTAAATAACCAGATGACCAGATAGAGGTTGCAATCCAAAAGATCGCTGGACTCTCCCGGGCGTCCGGA
>CAMWQV010000062.1 GCA_947176425.1 uncultured Clostridia bacterium | reverse complement strand
ATCCGGCAGAGTATACCGAATTTATGGAAGAAACCGGCGTGGAAATCGTGCAGCGGTGGTTCCGGTGGATTTTTCTGCGCAAACGGGCCGCGGACGGTCCCTTCCAAGTCTACACAGACGTTGACTCACAGATTGCCATGTACCGCCGGATCCGGCAGATGTTTTTATGGGCGCTGCTGCTTGAATGCTTCTGCTCCGCGGGGATATGGGCGAATTTGTTTATCAATAACAATCTGTTTTTCCGGTGTCTGACCGCGATCTTTGTTATGATTGTTATTGGTATGCTGCGCACCGTCATACGCTGCTCCCGCATCATACAGGAGCTGGAACGGCAGAAATAATTACAGTACGGAGGCGATGTATGGAACACTTTGCAGAGCTGGGCGGAATTGTCACAGGCTTCCATGTTACAGAGCATTGTATTGACTGTATGTGCGGGAAGGATTTGCTTAAAATTGACAAACACTCCCAAGAAATTATCTGTCAAAAGAAAGTTTTCGAGAAAGAAGGATTGTCAAGAAAACTGATTGCAGATGATGAACAGATTTTTATATATGACTTCTGCACACTTTATGTATTAGGCCAAAAGAATTATGAGCAGCTTGGCAAATGGCAGCTGGGCAGCGATTTAAGTTCCGATATTTGTGGAATAGCTGTTGATAAGGATACTGTTTATTGTTCTATCCGGAACGGAACAATCATTACTCTTGACAGGCTGTCGTATCTGACAAAAGAATTTATTGTTTCCGGGAGCAGTATGTGGAGCTTGAAATCATACGGGCAATACTTGGTTTGCGGGACAGTAGACGGAAAATTGCTGCTGTTGGATAAACCTGCTCTTTCCATTGAAAAAAGTCTTGTATTGGGAAAGAAAAACATCGGCAGCCTGTACATTGACGGAGAAACATTATACGCCGCAGGCCATGACGGAAAACTCTTCAAAATTGGTTTGGAAAACTTTGAAATCGGGACTTCTGTGAAAAATGTACACAAAAAAATGTTCGCCTGTGCGGGGACATACCAGAATATGCTGATAACCGTTTCTTACCCATGCTCGGAAATCGCCTTTTGGAATAAAGATACATTAGAGAAAATAAGAGTTATTAACACTCCGTTAAAGTTATCAGGCAGCACGCATATAGAAAATAATTTTATGTATATCTCCTCCCGTAATATCTTGGGAATTGACCGGATTCCATTAAACTGAAAAGGACAAACAACGGCTGGGAACTTCCAATCCCAGCCGTTGTTTCTATTCTAATGGCACTTTTTCCACCTGGACCTGATCCAGCAGCGACATGATATCTTCCTTTGTTCCCAGCCAGTCGCTGAACGCGGTCGCGCCCCCTGCCGCAACGCCTAAACGCAAAGCCTCGGCATAATCGCCGGTACGCTTGAGGCCGGTCAGGAATCCGGCAATCAGGGAATCCCCTGCGCCTACGGTGTTTCGTACCGTTCCAATACAGGCGTTGGCGGAATAGAGCTGCTCGTCCTCGGTCAGCAAAAAGGCGCCGTCCGCTCCCATTGTGACCAATACATTTCTGGCCCCTTCCCTTTGCAGCTGCAATGCCAGATCCACAGCCTCCATAATCTCCAAATCCTCAACGCCGAACAGCGCGCCTAATTCCTCCAAATTCGGTTTAATCAAGAACGGACGGCACGACAGGCACTGCCATAAAGCCTCCCCGGTACAGTCCAAAACGGTGATACAGCCCTCCGCCGATACCTGCCGCAGAATTGAGACATAAAACGGTATGCTTTTCGTCCAGCCGGACAGCACGACCGTGTCCTCTTTTTTCACGCCCCGCAGCAAGTCCAACAGACGGACCATATCCTCCTCATGCAGGTCTGGTCCAAAACCGTTGACAGCCGTCTCGGGGTTTCCCTTAAATTTGACATTAATCCGGCTTTGACGCCCTTCTCCCAGTTCCAACAGATTATGGGGGCATTGCAGATCGTCCAGCATATCGCGGATGGTCTGCCCAATGCGGCCCGCAGCGAACCCTAACGCTTTTGTCTCCTCCCCCAGCTGCAGCAGCGCAAGCGAGACATTGATCCCCTTGCCGCCCGGATAGATGACCTCGCTTCTTGGCCGGTTAACCTGTCCTAAAATCAAATCCGTTTCCATCGTATAATCAATTGATGGATTCGCCGTAATGGTATAAATCACAACAACACACCCCCATTAAAAAATTTATCTAGTAGAATAACACAAAACGCTTTCTTTTTCAAGCGATATTATTCATATTTCAGTATAATTTTTCGGCATATCTTCCGACCTGTTTTGGAATATCCGCCAATCCTGCGGACTGTACCGGCCTCCCGGACCAGGACGCGCTGAATTTTTTTCGGACTTTATTTGACTTTTTTATCTGATGGAGTTACAATAAGAGAAATCGTTTGATAAGGAGGACTTGCTCCATGCTCTATTCCGATCACCCACGTGTCCATTACAATAAATCGCAGCTTGCAGAGGTTATCTGTCAGTTCCGTTTCCCCACCATCCTGTCTATCGGCACCAATGACCCGACTGACTTCCAGGAGGCCGTTCGTTCCGCCTTTCCTCAATACGCCGTACGGAAGGATCAGCCCAGGCCGAGAGTTGTCGGTCTCGGTACTTCGGAAGCAAAAGTGGAAGTCCCGCAGGCGATTACCAACTACCACTTTGTTTCCGCTGACGGACGCTGGAAGCTCAATCTGACCAATACGTTTATCTCACTCAGCACCATCGCCTATCCCGGCTGGGAAGAATTCGGCAAGCGGTTCGATCTCCCGCTGGCACAGTTTATCCGTATCTATCAGCCCGCCTATTTTGAACGCATCGGCCTGCGGTATACTAATATCTTTTCCCGCAAGGCCCTGGACCTGGAGGACGAACCCTGGCGGGAGCTGATTGCCGCGCCGTATCTGGGCGTTCTGGCCTCCGAAGACGTGGACGAGCGCAGTGCGCGGAAATGTTCGGTAGAGGTGGAGCTGAGTCTGGACAGCACCTGTCATGTCAATCTGCACGCCGGCCCGGGCATGATTAAAACCAACCGCCCCGACGCCCCCCAAGACCCGGAAGTCAAGTTTATTTTCGATATGGACCTTTTTATGGGCGGACAGCTGGACCCCCGTTTTGCTGCCGCAGGACTGGAGACGCTCCATGGACATTCTACCTCTCTGTTTCAGGGCGCGATCACAGACCGTTTGCACACCGCGCTGGAGCCGCAGTCCTCTACATGATATGAAGGAGAAATGGGAATGTATCTCTTTTCACTTAAACGGCTCTGCGCGGCTGCGGGCGTTGTCCTGACGCTCGGTTTGGCGGGATGCGGCGGTCATGCGGACCCAGCCCCGCCGCCGGAACCTGATCCCTACGCCTTATTGCTGAATAATATCAGCAGCAGCGGCCCCGCAGTTTCAGTTTCCGCAGGCGCAGAATATTATGTCACTGGCGCACTGTTGTACCAGCCGTCTGTACTCAGCAGCTATTTCGTCTCATCTTCTATTGACTCGCTTCTGCTGGACGGAACCGAACTGACAATCACAGATACCGCCGGAGACACCCGTGTTTATGAGCTGTCAGAAACAATATCTTTCACGCCCGCGAATTTCTACGCACTGATTGCCGATTCTCTTGAGAGCGGGGACGGGCATAAGTTTTTGCCGCCGGAAACAGATACTCTTATCTGTCGTATTTTTCGGGCCGCAGAACCAAACGCCGACGGGGAGTTTCCCTACGAAAGCATTTGGGAGGCCGTACAGGAGGGTCAAATTATACGGCGCTGGATTTCCGGCAACGGACGGTTCTTTGCACTGATCCCGGTACAAGATATCCTGCCCTACGTCGATCTTGCGCAGTGGACCTATGATCCCATGATGTCAACGCTGCTCCCTATTCGATTCGACTTGAACGGCCCCGTTTCACTGTCCGTTGATTCCGGTACTTTGTTTTCCAATGTATCTCTGTCGGCTTCGCAAGGAACCGAAATGGAAATAGAAGCCGGACAAACCGTCTACTGGCAGCCAGCCGAACCGGACAAAGCACAGCTGACATACTCCTACCGGACAGAAGACGGACACGACTGGCAGGATGAGCTTGAACTGCGTCCCCTGATGGACTATTGCGGCTTGTACGGCTCGAAAACCTACGGGATCAGCAACAACTGGCTCGGCCCGCTCAGCAGCGCGGTCCACCTCTCCACTCTGGATGTGGACGGCGAAACCGGAGAATTGGTCATATACCTTTTTGACGGCAGCGGGCCTTATAAAACTATTGACTCCCCAACGTACAACTTTCCCCGCATTTCCGGCAGAAATTTCCCGCTAGATGTGACCGGCGTTTACACTGTCCAGACACCGCAATAAAATTACAGAGCAGGAGCCTTTAACCGGTCCCCTGCTCTGTAATTTATTTCTGCGCCGCACGCCATGCGGAAACGCTCCAAACTGTCCAGTTCCGGCAGTCCTGCGCAGCGTCCTCTTTAATCACGGACAGTATCTCCCGCCCTGCCGCGTGGTTCTCCAGCACAGACAGTCCGTCATAGCCGTTCCGATAGTACAGCAGGTCCTCCACCGCACTGTCCGCCAGCCGTCCCGCCGCAGCCTGCGCCGCGTTGTATTTTGCAGTGAGCGCGTCGATATTGCAGTAATTCAGCAGCAGCCACCACGCCAATACCACCGGCGCGGCTGCCTGGAAGAACCGGAACTCCCGCCGCCAAATCTTCCGCAAAGTCAAAGCCAGCAACACCGCCAGCAGGCCCATTCCCCAATAGGTCAGCATCCGCCGGAATGACAGCCCGTAAACAGACACATAGAGAGTCATCTTCCATGCGGCGGACACCAGCAGCACCGCTGTCAGGCCGACCAGTGCGGACGCAAATATCCGCAGAGACCGGTTTTCCCGGCAGAGCCAGATCGCCGCCAAGATTACCGCAATATTCAGCCCGGCCAGTCCAGCCAGCTGGAAAAATCCGCTGCGCGCATACTCCGCAAAACTGATTCCCGCCCGTTCTAAATACGCACGGTTCCCAAACAGCGCCGCGGACTGGACTGCCAGAAAAAATACATACAGAATGTCCAAAGAACTCAGCAGGGTCACAGCGGGCAGACTGTCCCATAGTTTGAACGCTTTTTCTTCTGTCTTTTTCGTCTCCGTATGGGCGGCGAAATACAGCAGCGAGAACAGAAACGGCATTGCGCATACCGCCAGCAGCAGCCGCGCCAGCACGTGTCCGAAATGGCGTTCCTGCCAGGCGAGCGCGTCCCCTGCCACCAGCGCAAACACCGCGTCCGCATCCATAAGGATATTTGTCACCAGCCATAAGACCGGAATGGTCACGCCGATTCCCAACAGAACCGGCAGTCCGCGCCGAAGTCCGCGTTTGTTTTTCAGGGACACAAACGTATCCCAAATCGCGCCCCAGCAGAGATACGGTCCCAGCGCGAACCGTCCCAGACGCTCCGCCAGCATTCCCGCCCGGCTCCACGGCAGACGGCATCCGCCGCACAGTTCCCAGGTATGAACCGCAATCAGCAGAAGCAGGAACAACTGGTTCCAGAATCGAAACCACTGGTTAGAAAAAATCGTGAAGGTCAGGGCCAGCAGTACGGCTGAACCCATTAAAATACGGTTGACGTTCCGTTTCATTCCGTCCGTCCCGCGGTAGAGAAACAGGACCGCATACCAGCCGAACGTCAAAATCGTAATTCCAAGTCCCGGCTGCTTCCAGGTATCGGCCCAGTCAAGCAGAAAACTGACGCAGAGATACGCCAGCGCCAGAGACAGCCGCAGCAATCGAACTTCCCTTCTGTCCACCGCCCAGGACTTGCGGGGCGGTACAGCGGCGGCAGGATTTTGGGAGGATATGGGTGTTGTTGGCTGTTCCATCGTTCAGCACTCCCCTTTTACTCAAAATAATCCAGCAGCGTTTTGCTGGTCTCATAGATTTTCTGGAAAGGCCGCTCTAAAATCACTCTATCATGTTCTTGATACAAAAACAGGGTACCGACGCCGCCCTGCCGGAATGTGAAATCAATCTGTAGAGCCGGTCTGTCCTCAATGCTGACGTTTCCGGCAGCATGGGCCTTCCCCATTTCCTGAAGCAGTTCCGTAATCCGGACTTCATCGTCTATCACAGTCTGCATCCCGCCGCCGCTGACAGTCACTTGGCATATGTCCTCTGGGTCCGGCAGAACAATTTTTGAACCACAGGCGGTCAGAAGCAGCGTCATGACCACACAAACAGCGAATTTTTTCACGTTGATCCCTCCTTTTCCGGAACATACTCCAAAATATCCCCCGGCTGACAGTCCAGCGCTTTGCAGACCGCTTCCAGCGTCGTAAACCGCACAGCCTTTGCTTTATTGGTTTTCAGTACGGACAGATTGGCGATTGTCACATCCACCTGTTCCGAAAGCTGGCTGAGAGACATTTTTCGTTTTGCCAGCATGACATCAAGATTTACAATAATCGGCATACTGTCCCCCTCAAATCGTCAGATCGTTTTCCGCTTTCATGTCAGCGGCTTTCAGCACCAGAAGAGACAGCAGAAACGCTGCCAGCGCGATAGCCAGCCCGACCACACAGACCGCCGTACCCAGCAGCCAGATCGGAGAACCGGCAATGAGCTCCAGCGTCACTGTACCGATCGCACAGTACCCGGTGTCGATCATAGCGCAGACACCGATTCCGCTCAGCCAGCGGGCATTTTTATGACAGAATGAGTTGTCCCGTCCTATCTCGGTGCAGATCTTCCAGAACAGCGCCAGAGCGACTATAATTGGTACTGCACTGATACTGATTGCTATAATGCCGGGCGTCACCATCCAAGTCACATTTGCGTTCTGTGTTCCCATTTCCCGAATGCAGTCCGGGAAAATCGCGATATAATACACCGCCACCATCACCGCAAGAAATACAATCACGCCTTTCAGCGTCCGAACCAAACCTACTCGTTTCATTCTCGGTTCCTCCTTATTGATGTGCCCCTATGTTACCAGATGATTTTCTGATTGTCAATATATTTTTATCGATATTCGATAAAATTTTATTCTTTACCAGCGCAGATATTTGTGGTATAATGAATCGAGAAAACCAAATCAGGGGGACACACTATGCAAATCGGATTATCCTATGCCATGAGCGGCGAGATCGAAAGCATTCTGAAAACTACCAGCGCCGCCCTTTTGGAAACCGTCTGCGGCGTGCCGGTGTATGAGATCGAACCGGGCATTCTGGCTTATGCCGGAGGAATCGGCAAGGTCAACGCCGCCATGAGTACACAGCTCTTTATTGACCGCTACCATCCCGACTGGATTGTCAACGCAGGCGTCGCGGGGAGTTTTCTTGACCTGCCTATCGGTACGGTGGTACTGGCGGACAGCTTTGTACAGCACGACGTAGACACCTCAGCAATCGGCGACCCGGTAGGGCTGGTCTCCACCGTCAACAAAGTGGACTTTCCCACCGATGAGCCCGAACGGATGAAAAGCATTTTGAAAGCTCTGAACGTGACGCATAAAACGGGCCGCGTCGCGACCGGAGAAGTTTTTATGACAAAAGGCGAGCGTGCGGACTGGATTGCGGAGACCTTCGGCGCGATTCTCTGCGAGATGGAAGGCGGCGCGGCGGCGCAGGTATGCCTGCGGAACGGCGTCAAATTTACCGCGCTGAAATCTGTTTCGGACAGGCTGTGCCACGAGAACAACGCCGGAGAATATTTCAACTTCGGCGAGGCAATGGAAAAACTGAATACCATCGTCCTGCCCTTTGCACAGGCCCTGCGGGACGGCAAATAACGAATACATAAAAGGAGACTGCAACAATGGAACGAATCGCCAGCTTTCAGGTAGACCATAACAAACTGACGCCTGGGCTTTATCTCTCCCGCCGTGACGGGGACGTGATTACCTTTGACCTGCGTTTCAAGAAGCCCAACACCGGCGACCTGCTTACCAACGCGGAAATGCACTCTGTAGAACACATTATCGCGACCCTGCTCCGCAACGGCCCCGCGAAAGACGCCGTGATCTACTTTGGACCGATGGGCTGTCAGACCGGATTTTATTTCCTCTTTGACGGCAGACAGCTGAACCTTTCCGACGCAGTAAAACTGGTTCAGGAAACCTTCGCCGCCGGAGCTGTGTTTGATGGTCCGATGCCGGGAAAAAGCGCCGCCGAATGCGGAAATTATATCAATTTGGATGTAGAACTTGCAAAACAACAGTGCGCGTTTTATTCGGAAATTATTAATGATTGGAACGAGGAGCGTCTCTCCTACTGATAAGCAAAAAAAATGGTTTCGGAAACATCATGTCTCCGAAACCGTTTTTTATCGTCCGCCGGAAATCGCCGCAAGCGCATTTTCAAAAAACGCCCTGAAGCCCCGCTCCATTGCGGACCAATCCCCGGCTCTTTCCGGGATGTCATAATAATATCTGCCGGAAGCGATATCTACGGATAAAGCATCCAGCGGAAACCCTTTTTCACGTTTTG
>CAMWQV010000061.1 GCA_947176425.1 uncultured Clostridia bacterium | reverse complement strand
TACAGTTGTCCCTCCTGGGCTGTGATCCGTTTGTTGCGGATAAGATTGATGAAAGGAAGCGCAGCCAGATGTGGGACTGCCAGACAGACCGGGACCGTATTCTGGCGGAGTGCAAATATGCTGTTTTGGCCAATGATATGCTGGGTGGCGGCCTGAAAGCTCAGGTTCGCGGTTCTGGACATCTGCATGGGCGAGTACGCCGCGGGAAAGCGTTGATGTCCAGAGAATAGGCAAATTGATTTTATTTATAAAAAACGAAAAAGAGGAAAGTTTTTGGAGGGAAACCGTTTATTCCATTCCAGTCCATGGAAAGAACCCGTTCCGGCGCATGTCCTGCTCGCTAAAATCCGCCCTATTAAGTTTTGTCTGCCATATTTTAGCAGCTGCATTATCAGGGGCAACGCTTCCATATCTTTAGCATGCAATATCTGCATCCGTACAATATCGTGTGATATCAACATGGTATTTCGATATTTCTTCTGCGGCTGCTGACGGCTGATTTCAAATCTCCCGCCTTAATTCTCCGCCCCGGCCAGCAGCAGCTGCTCCACAATCTCCGTAAATCCCGCCTCCGAAGCGTAGTACATAGCGCTGTGCTGATCGTTATCCACAGCGTTCACATCCGCTCCGTTCTCGATGAGCATAGCGGTAAAGTCGTTGCGGGCGTTCCTGGCCGCAACGATCAACGGCGTCTGTCCATCGGTGGTCCTCTGGTTGATTTCCGCCCCGGCGGCCAGTAAAGCTTTGCCCACAAACAGATCCCCGTTTCCGGCGGCAATGTGCAAGGGCAGAACACCGTCCAGGTCGGCGTGGTTCGTTTCCGCTCCTGCCTTCAGCAGCAGTTCCACGATCACCAAACTGGATCGGCGCACCGCCAACAGCAGGGGAGACTCCCCGTCGTCATTGAGCTTGTTTACGCTGGCCGGGTCCTTCTCCAGCAAAACCTTTACCACCTCGCTCTGGCCGCTCCAGCAGGCATGGTGGAGGGTAGTGTTGCCGTAAGTATCGGTGTGCTCCTCCTCCTTTGCGGAAAGCGCCGCAACCAGTTCCCGCAAACCGTTGGCAGTAGCATAGTCAATGGCCATCTGACCGTCGTTATTCTTAATGGAAATATCGATTTCAGGGTTCTGGATAAGTTTCAAAGCCGCATCCGTCCGGCTGTGCTGCGCTAAAATCATCAGCGGCGTCATCCCATTGCTGTCGGTGGCGTTTACCTCCGCTCCGGCCTCGGTAAGCAGGGCAATGATCTGGGCGTTGCCGCTCTCCGCCGCAAAATGCAAGGGAGACCGTCCCCGCTGGTTGGGCAGATTTACGTCCGCACCAGCGTCCAGCAACAATTTTACTAAATCTCTGGCACCCTTCAGGCAGGTATAGATCAGCGGGGTATTGCCGGACTCATCCCGCTTGTTCACGTCCACACCGCCACGTTTCAGGAAGGTCTGCACTACGGTTTTCTGGTTATTTCTGCAAGCCTGCAGAAACATATTGTCAAGTTGCATAGTAGTTTTCCTCTTTTCTCTTCTTTATATGCTCACTAACGATTAGATTTTTCTTTCCGCACAGTACATTTTGCCCGATTATACGACATGGGCCGGGCAAATGTGGTACTGTGCCAAAAAACGCATAATCGGCACGGCTTCCTGCTCACGCCCCAGCCGCAGCAGGCACAATGCGGTAAGCCACCGCACTCGAATCAAAGTATACCGCTCCATCTCGGAACCCCACTCCGGGTCCAAAGGCAGCAGCGCCGCATCTGTGGTTTCCACCGCCTGCACAAACAGCTTTCGTTCAGCAGTATTCAGTCCGGTAGCGCTGCCCAGCATCCGCTCCGCTCGTTTTAACAGAGTCAGCGCCCGCTCATACTCCTCCAGCCGAAACAAACACAGGCTGCAGTTAAACATGGTAGGCATATTCAGGCACTCCGTCCTGCCCGGTTCCAAAAGGGGACGTGCCAGTAGCCATGCGCCCGGAACGTCGCCCAAGGCCAAGGCCCGGTACAGGGGACCATCAGCCGGGAAAAGTCCGTTGTCCCGCAATTCCATCCTGTTCATTGCTCCATCATCAGCTCAATGGCGCTGTTGAAACCCCGCTCGGCGCAAAGATCCATAGCGGTTTTGCCTTCATTGTTCTGAATGGTGGTATCTGCTCCCGCCTTGATGAGGTAGCGCACCATGATCTCAGTGCTTTTACGACAGGCAATGTGCAGCGGGGTATTGCCGTCGTTATCCTGCACATTCAGCTCCGCCCCCATCTTGACCAGATTTTTGTGAAAATCCCCCGCATTCAGAGTAAGTACTGCCAGGTGGAGTGGCCGTTTGCCGTCGTTTCCGACAGCCTCGATGTTGGCTCCACGGGCCAACAGGTCCTGGGTGATGAGCAGATTGTCATAGGAGCTGGCGGCGGTATCCGGCCAGTCGTCAACCTTCTGCATGGAGCGCATCAGCAGGGTATAGCCCTCGCCGTCGGTAAGTTCGATCTCCTTCAGCATGGCCAGGATATCCTGCTTGTTTTTGTAGATGGGCAGCGATTTCTGGGCGCTGTGCTGGAAACGGTGGGGATAACGCAGCAGGGAGAAGATTGGCGGCCTGTTCCGGTTGTCCCGAAGCTTTTCGTCCGCGCCGGCCTCCAGCAGCAGCTTGGCGATCCCCGCCTCGCCCATCCGGCAGGCCAAAGCCAGAGGAGACACGCCGTCCAGAGGGATCCAATAACCGTTGCCGCCATCCGGCACAGTGCCAACAGCGTTCACATCCGCGCCATTGTCCAATAAGGTCTTGACCAACAGAATATGTCCGTTCATTACAGCGTACATCAAAGGGGTGATGCCATAGCGGTCCGGCCCGTCGATTCGGGAGAGATCCACATGTTCCACCAGGCAGCGGGCCAGCGCACCGCTCTCCTCTTCCTCATCCGGATCATACTCCTTTTTCGCCGCGATCAACAGGAGGTTTTCTCCGTCGGAGTTTTCCACATAGGGGTCGATACCCAGATCCAGCAGTTTCAGGAACATCATGGGGCTCAGATCCCGCTTTGCGGACTGTATCAGCAGGCATTCGTGACCCGGAACACTGGCGTTGATGTCAAAACCATGATCCATCAGGTATTTGACAAAATCCGCATTGGGTTCCTCCTCACGACTCTGAGAAAAAGACAGGGCCGTCCGGGCCAACTCGATGATCGCACCCAGATCCTCGTCGTCGCACAGATCGACCTCATCCCAAAAGTGTTTCTCCTCCATCAGAGCAGGGGCGCCGAAACAGTTGGCCGGATCACTGTGCCAGTTAAAGCAGCAGCCGTCAATATAGCTGATCAGTTGATTGTACATAGGTTTTTCCTCCTTAATCTCCGTTTGGTTGATAGTTCTTGATGACATCGGCCAGTTCAGGACAGGCGAACAGCACTCCCTGGAGCTGGGCCTTGTACACAAAGGCCGAAGTCTCATCCAACTTAGCGCATAGGTTGATAATGCCCTTGGCCTGCTCCTCCAGCACGGGCCTGCTTTCTACGTACATCATGCCCAGACCCTGCAGCCCGCCGTAGGCCACCTGAGCCTGCACTGCGGATGCCCTGCCGCACAGCCATCGCAAGCCTCTGGCCAGCTCAACGGCAACCTCCTCGCTGGGATTCTCATCAAACAGATTTTGCAGCGCAGTCAGCGTCTGGATAGACTCTTCTACTTCCTGTTTGATGCTCAAATCAGCCATTTCCTTTGCGCTCAAAACGTTTTCCTCTGTAGTAATCCTCACTTTGCGTAAAACCTTTGCTTGCTGTTCCTTTGGACGTTTGTGTAAAATATTTTCTTCCATACTAATCCTCACTTTTCTGTCAATAAACAACAGTGCCGCGGAAGATACCTTGCCTGCAGTACCATCCGCGACAGCGAATTTACAGTGTCATAATGAGGATAACTCCGTCGTCAGGGGATGTAAAGCACCCCGGCTAAATCAGCACCTAAATCGGCAAATTTTACTGTGTGCCCGGGGCCAGGCAGATTTTTGCCACTGTTAAAACGGCGGTAAACAGGCCGTCCTTCTGGGCTGTATACAGGGTCCCGCCATACTTTTCCACCGTGTCCCGCACATTGACAAGCCCAAAGCCGTGGTTTTCCCCATCTGTCTTGGTGGACGTAAGCCCCTCACCAAAGGTACCGGCCGTTTCTCCACAGGTATTCTCTATTTCCGTCACCAGAAAGTGCTCTTCGGAATACAGCCCAACCTGTACACGACCCTGTTTGCACGGCTTCGCCGCTTCAATGGCATTGTCCAGCAGGTTTCCTATCATAATAATCAAATCCCGCCCGGGAACCCTGGCCCATTCCGGTGCGGTTTCCGCTTTTATCTCCATCAGCACGCCGCACCGTCCGGCCAGCGCCTCCTTTTCCCAGAGCAGAGCGTTAAGAATAGGACTGACGGTATAGCATTGGCCGGTCAGGATATCCAGCTCTACCTCCATGTCCTTCAGCAGCGCCATGATCTCTTCATTGCCTCCGGCGGCAGCCAAAGTCCCAATGGAGGTCATGCAGTTTTTCAGGTCATGGGCATAGCGCTTATGGCCCAGGTCAATTTCCTCCAAATGCTGGTAGTACCTCTGCTGCAAGGCAGCCTGTTGCTCCGCCAGCTGCTTTTCCCGGTTCTCTTCGCTGATGTAAAACAGCTTGTGTATAGTATAAAACAGCAGGATATTCGACACCGGCAGCAGGATATACCCTGAAAGCTGGCTGTATATGGCCCACTTTCCGCCAATCTCGCTGAAAAAAGCGCCCAGATAGATAAGCGCTGTGGCAAGAGGAAGCACAAAAAAGGACAGAGGAAATCGCTCCACAATGGCGCATTTTGTACGGAGAAAATATAGCTTTAGCCTGTGCAGCACCAGCCAGCACATGGCATAGGACAAAGCGCCAAGAATAAAGTCTCCCACCCTCCGGTTCAGGCCACATGTCTCCAAAAGCCGGACCCACAGGGGAAAACCTACCAAAAAGATGTCCGTTGTCAGCTCCAGGAAAAGGGCTACCGTCTCTCCTACCAGAAGCAAAAACAGCTCCTTGCGGTGATCGTCCTGAAAAAGCAGCAGCATTTGCGCGGCCAAAATCAGCATCCCGGAAACCAAAGTCAGCAAGCCGTTTTGCAGAGCAATTACCGCCCGGGATGCTGCCGCACACAGCAGCAGAATGAGAAAAACCCATTTCCGATCCCTTACCCGGGGCTTTAGCTGGCCATGGCAAAAGTCATAGAACACAAAATTGGCGAAAAAGCTGCCGCAGAATTGCAAAATCCAAAATATCATTGTACCGCTCCTCTATGATAGCCTTTGTGGAAATACAGGGAGAAACTCTCATGGAATTTTCCACGGCAGCCCCGACTGATGTTCAAAGTCTCCCCATTGCTCAGAGTAAGCTCGTCATTCATGATCTTGATAACGGCTTTCAGGTTCACAATATAGCTGGAATGGGCGTACTCAAAACCCAGGGAATGGAGCTGCAGGTACCAGTTTCCCAGTTTCTCGTTGCTCCGCAGGGTCGTTTCATTTCCCCCGGATATGGTCAGCAAACTGCCCCGCTTGGCCTTGGCAATACAGAGGATGTCCCTGGCGGCCACCCGCCAGGCTTTCCCATCGCTGGTGACCTCCACCGTCTCGCCGTAACACTGCCGCCTGGTCTCCCGCAGCAGTTCCTCTATATCCCGGCGGATTTCTTCCGAATCCGCGTTTTTCAGCAAATATCGATAGGGCTGTACCTTAAAATGCTTCGGCTCCGGCAACACCACACCGGAAATAAAAGCGATAACCACCGTTTTATTCGTTTCACGCAGCCACTTTGCCGTTTCGTAACCGCTTTTGCCCTCCATCTGCATATCCAGGATGACCAGTTGATACTCCCCGCTGTCAGCTCGCAGCAAATCGAGACCGCTGGAATAGGTGTCGCAGACCATGTCCGCTGTAAATTCTGCGCAGGATTCTACAATTTCCTGGATGTGTTGTAAAAATACTACGTTATCGTCAATAAGTGCAATTCTAATCATATGTAGTTTTAGTTTTCCCCCTTTTTTGCGATGGGGGTATTATACCACCGATTGTTGTTTTAAGCAATGCGGCCCTATTTTTATTACACGGGAAAATGGGGAAACTCAAAAAAGCAAAAAAGCATTGACAGACGCTTATTAATCTCTTATAATGCAAATAATTTCATATTCAAGTGATTGATTCTTAAAAAGCAATGACAAGAAGAAGTAGCAGATAGTGAAACATACAGAAAGCAGCCGGGTGATGAGAGGCGCATGGGAAACTATATGTGAATACATCTTTGAGCTTCACACCAAATTCCGCGGCTGCGGATAGTAGGCTGTGACGGTTCCCGCATCCGTTATCGTGCTAGAGTATAAGCTGTGTCGGCAGCCGTACTTGAAGAGGCAGGCAGTGTGAACTGTCTGTGAACATTAGGTGGTATCACGAGGCTTTAGGCTCTCGTCCTTTTGAAAGGACGGGAGTTTTTTTGCGTATGGAAGAAGTTGGATCAAAAAAGGAAAAGGAGAAGGATCATGGAAGAAAGAAAGAAGAATGAAGTTTGTGTGGAGGATGACGTCCACCATAGTTTGCGGGTCATCAAGCAGGGTGCAGCGGAGCTTATCGGAGAGGAGGAACTGGAGGAGAAGCTTAGGCGCAGCATACTGACGGGGAAGCCTCTGACCATTAAATTCGGCATGGATCCCAGCGCGCCGGACATACACCTGGGGCATGCTGTGGCGCTGCGAAAGCTGAAACAACTGCAGGATCTGGGACACCGGGTTGTTGTGGTAATCGGTGATTTTACGGGAAGGATTGGAGACCCTACGGGCAGGAGCAAGGGCAGAAAGGCACTGACGGACGAAGAAGTACTTGTCAACGCACAAACCTATCAGGAGCAGATTTTTCACATTCTGGACAGAGAAAAGACCCAGGTACGGTACAATGGCGAATGGCTGGGACGGCTGAATTTAAGTGAGGTGCTGGAGCTTGCATCTACTATTACGGTTGCAAGGATGCTGGAGCGGGACGATTTTCAGAATCGTTTCAGAAATAACATTCCCATCGGGCTCCATGAATTTTTTTATCCTCTGATGCAGGCCTACGATTCCGTTGTGCTGGAGGCTGATCTGGAACTGGGAGGAACAGACCAGACCTTCAACATCCTCATGGGAAGAAGTCTTCAGAGGGAGCGGGGCCAGGAATGCCAGGCGGCGCTGTTCATGCCTGTCCTGGAAGGAATTGACGGAGTGGAGAAAATGAGTAAAAGTCTGGGAAATTATATCGGCGTGCACGAGGATGCCAGAACCATGTTCACAAAGGTGATGCAGATACCTGACAGTCTGATCATCAAGTACTTTGAACTGGCCACGGACATTCAGCCGGAGGAGCTGGACAAGGTGAAGGAGGAACTGGCGGACGGCGGGAATCCCAGAGATGCAAAGCTGCTGCTTGCCGGGACGATCACGGCCCTGTACAATGGGGAGGAGGAAGCGGAAGCTGCTCAAAAGTTTTTCAGGGAAGCCTTTACTGAGCGCCTTGTACCGGAGGATGCGGACATATTGCAGGTTATCATGGAAAAAGGAAATCTGCTGGACTGTGTCCGGCCGCTGGTAAACGGCGGTTATGTGGGCAGCGGCGCGGAATTTCGCAGGCTGGTGGCCCAGGGCGGAGTACAGAAGAACGGAGAGCGGGTGAAGAATATGGAAGAAAAAATTCAGACAGGAGATGTGCTGAAGGTTGGGAAACGAAGATTTGTCCGGGTAAAAATAGATATGTAGTAAAGAAAACTATGTAAAAAAGATAAAAAAACCATAAAATGTAATTGCAAAAAACAAATTTCCTGTTGATATTTCGCCAGATAAGTGGTATCCTGTACGTTGTAATCTATATTTTGTAATCCGCATTTTGGGAAAGGTTTATAAATGTATGAGTGAAACGTTCCATATTATCAGCGACGGCTCCTGTGATCTGCCTGTAGAGCTTACAAAAGAGAAAAATATAACAGTGGTTCCCTTTTATGTGTCCTTTGATGATGAACATTATCTGAAGGAGAATGTGGAAATAGGCATCAGGGATTTTTACCAGCAGATGGTGGACAGGAAGGGTGTGTATCCGAAATCCTCTCTGCCGTCAGCCAAGGATTATGAAGATGCGTTTCGGCCCTATGCGGAGGCAGGGGTGCCTGTAATATGTATCTGCATCACCACGAAATTCAGTGGTTCCATGCAGTCGGCGGTAAATGCCCGGGAGGCTCTGCGGGAAGATTATCCCAACGCGGAGATTACCATTATTGATTCATCCGTTGATACGGTGCTCCAGGGATTGTATGTGCTGGAAGCTGTAGCATTGCGTGATGCCGGAGTCAGCTGTCAGGATGCTGCAGCGCGCCTGGAGGAGATCAAGAACACAGGCAGAATATTTTTCACGGTTGGCAATATGGAATATTTAAAACACGGCGGGCGTATCGGCAAAGTGAGCGCGCTGGCAGGGAGTGTTCTGGATATTCGGCCTGTGATAACC